>CAIZKT010000526.1:0-7306 GCA_903933565.1 uncultured Victivallales bacterium
CCGTCAGTACACCGCATGGCAGCCCGAGGAGCGCACGGCCTTGGCCGCACGGCCGAATTCGGCGGCTAATCTAGCGCCGCCCGGGCGGGTCCACAAACCGCCTTGCCGGATGGGCGGCCTTGGCCTCGGCACGCCGCCCACGTGCCGCAGAGCGTGCCGGAACCCGGGCTGAAGAACCACATCGGCGTGCTGCAGACGTGAGCCGATGCCGGCCAGTTCCTCGAGGCGGAGGGTCTCGCAGGGCTGTTTCAACGTCCCGCCGGCGTCTGCCTGCAGGTCAGACCCAGAGAGTCCGCGATCGCCTGCCGCCCACGGCGGCGGGCGCAGTCTACGGCGGCGGGCCGGCAGAGCTGTCACCGACCGCCGCCTCCCCGTCGGGTGTGCGGGCACTGCCGATCTTGAAACAACTCTGTCGGGCCGTGCCAGCGGCCTACAGCCGGCGCAACTCCTCGCACAGGTAGGCCATGCTGGGGAGCCGGTTCTCAGGGTCCTTCTCCAGGCACTTGGTGATCAGCCAGTCCACCTTCGGGCTGAGGTCAGGGACCACGCTCTTGGGCGGCTTGGGCACGAAGTGGTCGCTGGTTTGACGCCAGCGCAACTGCTTCTCGTGCTTGCCTTGAAACGGCATGCGACCGGTGACGAGCTGGTAAGCGAGGATCCCGAACGCGAAGATATCCGCGGGGGGCCCGACGACGCCTTTGCGGATCTGTTCAGGGGCGAGATAGGCCACGGTGCCCGACTGCCAGGCGCTGCGCTTGGCAGTGGCTTCCCGGGCGAGATCGAAGTCGGTAATCTTGACCGTAGGACCGTCGCTGCCCTGAGTCACGAGGAAGTTCTCCGGCTTCACGTCGAGATGGACAAAGCCGCACTCGTGGACATGAGCCAGGGCTTCGGCGCACTGGCGCAGGATGGCGAGTGGGTCGGAAGCGATGCGAGCATCCTTAGTTTGCAGCAGGCGGCGCAGGCTGCTGCCGTCTACATACTCGATCAACTCGTAGGGGATGAGTCCGTGGAAGCCGCGCTCCAGCGAGAGGACGACACGCGGATGTGGGGTGAGGACGGCGCGGATACGGGTGCCTTCGATGAAGGCCCGGCGCAGGCGAAAGCCGATGAGGTTGCGCGCCAGCAGTTGCCGGAGCACGATCTGGCGACCCTCGGCGGTGACGGCCAGACTGAGGCGGGCCATGCCCCCGACGTGCAACTCACGCACGAGGTTATAGCCGATAGCCGGGGGCGTCTTGTCTGCCATTCTGTGCGGCTCTTTCCGTAGTCGCAGAGAGGGGTTGCTCAGGCGAGTCGTCCGCCCTTCAGCACCATCTCGATGTCCTCGGCTGAGAGCGCGTGCGTCAGGGTTACCGGGATGCGCAGCCCGCTGGGTTTGAGTACGGTAGCCGTCAGTCCGGCTCCCGGCCGGAGCTGTTCGTGCAGACGCTCGAGGCGCAGGGTGTCGCCAGCCTCGATACGGGCATAGTCGGCGCGCTCTTTCAGCAGCAGGGGCAGAATGCCAAAATTCACCAGGTTGGCGGCGTGAATACGCTCGATGCCCAAGGCCAGAACGGCGCGGACGCCGAGAAACATCGGGCAGATCGCCGCATGTTCGCGCGAGGAGCCCTGGCCGTAACTCTCGCCTGCCAGGATCACCCCGGCCTGGCCCGCCTCCCGCACGGCGAGCGCGCGTTGCGCAAAAGTCGGCTGGCCGGCTTGGTTGAAGCATTCGAACACGACCTGCGCGTAGCGTGGGATGTTACTGCGATACTTGAGGTAAGCGCCCGCCGGCATGATGTGGTCGGTGGTGATCTTATCCCCGACCTTGAGCAGCACGGCGCCGTCCAGGGTCTCCGGCAGCCGGCAACCGCGCGGCGGCTCGCCGATGGTCTCTTTGCGGATGATCTCCACGTGCTGGCCGACCGGAGCGGGTTGCACCAGCAGTCGGTCATCGACGGGGAAGGTGCGCGGCATCTTGCCGGCCGGGTAGTCCAACCCCAGCGTGCGCGGGTCGGTAAGCACACCGGTGAGGGCGGTGGCCACCGCTGTCTCCGGGCTGACCAGGTAGCACTGGTCGTTCCCGGTGCCGGTGCGGCCGGCGAAGTTTCGGTTGAACGTCCGGACCGTGACGGTGTTGTCGGCGGGGCTGAAACCCTGGCCGATGCAGGGGCCGCAAGCGGATTCGAGCAGGCGCGCGCCGGCGGCGATGAGGTGGCCCAGACGGCCGTCACGACTGAGCATCTGCAAGACCTGGCGGCTGCCTGGGGCGATGGCCAGGGAGACCCCCGGATGCACCAGTCGGCCGCGCAGCACGTCCGCCACCCGGCTGAGATCCCGGTAGGAGCTGTTGGTACACGAGCCAATGACCACCTGGGCCACGGCGATGCCGGCCACCTCCCGCACCGTCTTGACATTGGCCGGATTGGACGGACAGGCGGCCAGGGGTTCCAGCGCCGCCAGATCGATGTCGATGACCCGGTCGAAGGCCGCGTCGACGTCGGCCCGGAGCGCCCGCCAGCAGGCAACGCGGCCCTGAGCCCGCAGATAGGACTGCGTCTGCCGGTCAGACGGGAATACGGATGTGGTCACTCCCAGTTCGGCGCCCATGTTGGTCATGGTGGCCCGCTCCGGCACGGACAAGGTGGCCACGCCGGGGCCGAAGTACTCCACCGCGGTGTCGACATTGCCCTTGGAGCCCAGGATACTCAGCAGCTTCAGGATGACATCCTTGCCCGCCACCCAGGGGCTGAGTCGACCCGAGAGGCGGACCCCGATGACGCGCGGACAGGCGAGTTTGAAGGGTCCGCCGGCCATGGCCACGGCCACGTCCAGGCCGCCGGCGCCGATGGCTAGCATGCCGATGCCGCCGTTGGTGGGGGTGTGCGAGTCCGAGCCCAGCAACGTCCGGCCCGGAGCGCCGAAACGCTCCAGATGCACCTGGTGGCAGATGCCATTGCCCGGGCGGCTGAGGATCACGCCTTTAGCGCTGCAGATGCTTTGCAGGTACAGATGGTCATTCTGATTCTCCGGTCCCATCTGGTTGGTGTTATGGTCGATATACTGCACCGACAGGTCCGTGCGCACACGGTCCACCCCCATGGCTTCGAGTTCGAGGAAGGCCATGGTTCCGGTAGCGTCCTGGCACAGGGTCTGGTCGATCCTGATCTTGATCTCGGCCCCCGGCCGCAGTTCACCCTCGACCAGGTGCTCCGCCAATATCTTCTGGATCACGGTCTTGCCGGCCATCGTCACGTCTCCGCCTGAAGCTTAATGTAGAGGTGCCAGAGGTCAGCCCAGCCCCCGGCTGGTGCCGGGCATACCCTTCAGAGAATCACGGAGTCCAACCAGAGAGCTGAAAGCTACCACCCGACCGGTCACGCCGACCAGGGGTTTGTCCAGGCGCTGCGGCCCTGGCGGTCCACGATCTGGATGCGCACATAGCCAGCGGCGGCGGGCAGCTTGAAGCGGCCTTCGCTCAGTTCGGCGCCGTTTGCGCCCCACAGGCAGGAGCCGCAGGCGCCGCGGCAGACAAAGCGGATTTCGTGAACGGGTGAGCAGCGCACGTCGAGCACGCCATCGGTCAGGCGCACGTCGGTGAATTCCGGCCCGCAACTGGCGTAGTATGACCCCGCTCTGAGGGCCGCCATGACATCGGCTGCGGTCGGCGAGGCGGCGCGGATCATGGTCCAGGCCTTGAGGGCATCCTGGGGGCCATGCGTATCATCGACCGCGATGGCGGGCAGGAATCGTCCCGCGGCGAGGAGGTAGTCCCAGAACATGGTGCTGTCGGCCTTGCCGATGCGGGCGCAGGTGCTGTTGTACACCTCCAGGCCCAGCACGTTTTCCAGGGCCAGGATGTGGTCGAGGCCGTGGCCGCACCAGTAGGGATGGGCCACGATCACCTCGCCGCCGTCGGCGCGCACCTGGGCAATCAGGTCGTTTGCCCGCAGGGATTCGTCGTAGCGAAAGGCCGACGATACGTTCAGGCACACCAGGTGGTAGACTGGGCCGTCGAGGCAAGCCGGGTGCGCTTCAAGTGAGCGGATCAGCGTCAGCCCCGGTCGCTGCAGCGGTTCCACCGGTGCGACGCAACGGTGGTCGGTGACTGCCAGGACCTGATACCCCGCCGCCGCATATTGCTCGACGCGGGCCGTCGGCGAGCGGTCGCCGTCGGACAGGGTGGTGTGGGTGTGCAGGTTCGCCTTGAGCCAAACCCCAGGTTGAGTGAACGGATTCGCGAAGATCATGAGCTGGGTTCTCCTGCACCGGTGGCAACGGTCATGCGGGGCTCACCATAGTGCCTGTCGCCAGGCTCGCAAGGCGGCCCAGCGGCACGGCCAGGGCTGCTTCAAAGTTGGCAGCCTGGTTGCCTGTGAGAACGTGAGAACGTGATGGTGTGGTAGCGTCTCAGCCCCCCGACCACACTCTCACACGCTTTCACTCGTCGTGCCGGCCAGCAAGCACGGCTGCCGGATTACAAAACAGCCATGTCGGCATGGTCAGGGCTTCGTCGGCAGGGCTCAATCGGGGGGACGGAGGGGTTCCCCGCGCCTTGCCAGGCGGGCGCGGTGCCAGGTCCACCCGCGCCATTCCGCGAGGTCAGCGCTCAGGTGTTTGCGGAGCGCCGCGGCGGTGGCGGCGCTGGCGGTGGCCCGGGCCGCGGCACCGGGCTGGGCCCGGTACCAGGTCAGGGCCGGTAGCGCATCAGGACCGAGAACCTCCAGGTAGTCAAAGTCCAGCGCCGGGCCTGCGCTGGCGGTCTCGGCGCAATGGCGCGCGTTGTACCAGGCGATGCGGCCGTCCAGGTTGGCAAAGCAGCAGAGATAGAGCAGCCCGACCAGGGCGACAAGATTGGCCTTGAGCAGCCACTCGTTGTCATGCCGCCGGGCGATCCGCCAGACAATCAGCAGCAGCCCCACTCCCACCAGCAGCATCCAGATGCCGGCCGCAACCCGCAGGCGGGTCAGGCTGTAGACGGCGACATAGAGCCCCAGGCGGAAGGCCGCGGCAGCCGTCAGAAAGACATTCTGCAGCAGCCAGGCGTAAACCAGACGCCGCCGCAGGCGCCCGGCTGCCATCGGCTCGGCCGGGCGGAAGGCGACGAGGACGAAGAGCGCCGCCAGCAGTGCCGTGGCTACCAGGGGGTAGGCGCCGCGGTGCGCGTACTGGGCGTAGGTCAGGCCGCTGGGGAGTTCAGATCCACCCCACAGATACCTCACATCCAAAATGTTCTGCACCAGGAACAGGACATTGAAAAGCACCAGGCAGCGCGTCACCAGAGCCTGCCGCGTCACGGCCGCGGCGGGGGCGCCAGTGCCCAGGTCCAGGGGCGGCGGCACCGGGACCCACCCCCAGGCGGCCGGCAGGCACGGCCCCGGCGGGGTGAGCGCCGCGCGTGATTCCTGCTGGGCCAGGGCACGGCGGGCGCGATTTCGCAAGAGGGCCCAGCACAGTAGTCCTGTCAAAAGCCAGAAGGCGATGCGTTTGGGCTCTGGCAAGGCGAGGTGCTGCAACAGGCTGGATAGCCCCTCGCGACAGCGCGTCAGCCAGAGCCGGATGACGGGATTGGCGAGGGCGAACAGCCCCAGGAAGACCAAAGTCAGGGCGACGGGCAAGGCCCAGTGCGCGTAGGCCTTGGCCAGCAGCCGTTGGGCTGGTCGGTCCTGGCCACGGCGCCGACGCCGCAGCAGACGGGCGTCGTGGAATACCTGCATCCAGCCGCGCAGGGCCAGCCGCGAACCGGTCGACAGCCAGACCGAGACGCGCCCATCCCAGGGGTCCGCACCCAGCGTGCTCAGGATGGCCAGCAGGACAACGGCCAGAGCGCAGGCCAGCCGCGATGGATCCACCACCAGGGCTAGCAGCAGCCCCATCCAGGCCGTCACGGCAACGACCGCGGACGCCCCCCGCAACCGCGTACTGCGCAGGAGAATGGCATCGCCCAGAGCGGCGACGAACAACCCCAGCGTCCAGCCGGGCACGTGTTCGTAGAAAAGAGAGTCCGCCAGAGCGACAAGCCCTACCACCAAGAGCACCAGCCCGAGCGCACTCCGGCGCCAGAAACGCGACCAGGTGCTCATCGGTGCTGTCTCTCTCCAGCGGTCGCTGGATATAGCGGCCGAGCCAGGCTGGACCTTACTTTGCGGCAGCGCGGATGGCGTTGACGCAGTCCGTCAGGGCCGGGACCGGGTTGTCGGGATTGGCCTCGTACTCAATGACCGCCGCGCCATCGAAGCGATCCGCATCGAGGGCCTTGACAAAAGCAGCCACGTTCAGGTTGCCGCTGCCGACCACCACGTCTTCCCACATGCCATTGCGGGCGAAGACGAAATCCTTGTAATGCACGCCAAAGATGCGCCCGCTGAAGCGCTTGACCCACTCCACAGGATTGCCGGCGTGCGGGCCGATCTGCATGCACCAGGCCGTATCGAGGCACAGACCGATGCCGGGACCGCCGATGGAGAGCAAGTGCGTGAGCACATCGGGCGAACCGCCAAAGCAGTAGCCGCCGTGGCAGTGGATGGCTACCTTGATGCCGTAACGGTCGCAGAGCGCTGAGATCTGCGGCACCACCGTCTGGAAGTTCGAAACCTGGAAGTGGGCCGTAATCACCTTGACCCCCGTCGCCTGGGCACACTCGAACCAGCGTCGCGCCGCGCCCATGTCCGTGCCGAAAGTCTGCACGCCGATCGAGCAGACCTCGACGCCGGCCTTCTGATAGACCGCGGCTTGCTCTTTCCAGAGGGTGATGTTGTTGAAGTCGCCATGCACGCCGCAGATCTCGATCTTGGACACGCCGATCTGCTTGACCTTCGCCGCAACGTCCGCGTTGTCCTTGAAGTTGCGGAAGCAGTAACTCTGCACACCGAAATCGAGTGCCTTGGCCATAAATGCTCTCCTCTGAACAAAACCTTGGGATCGCAGGGTATGCCGGACCAGGATGCGGCCGACTTCGGTCAACGCGCCACACCATAGCGGCTGCACTGCCGACCGCAACCCCAGCGGGGGAAGCGCCCTGACCAAAAACGGCGCTTCCGGGTTTCTTGTGGGTCAGGTCTAATCCCATGCTGCACCAGCCGTGCCAAGCGCGAGAATGGGCGCCGAACTGTACCCAGTGAGGCAGGTAAATACTCGTCGGAGCAGGGGCACGGCTGGTGCAGCATGGGCTCTTTATGCCACTGTAATATCACATTGCAGTGCTGACGCTTACAGAAGTCCGTGCGAGAAACCCATCCGACTTAGTCACGGCCAGAGGCCCGTCAACCCCGCCAAATCAGCACTTCCAGGCACGATTTCTACCCACAAGAATCCCAGAAGAGCC
>CAIZKT010000527.1:0-18802 GCA_903933565.1 uncultured Victivallales bacterium
CCCAAGGTGGCACTCCCCTGCGATTAGACCTGGTCCGTCACCACAATGCGAATATGGCTGGTGCGCTTGCGAATGCGGCCTGCCATGCCGCGCGCCTTTGGCCTAAACCGGCGGATGGTCGGCCCCTCGCCGATGATGGCTTCCTTCACCACCAGGCGCTCCGCTGGCGCGCTATCGCGTTCAGCGTTCTCGGCGTTAGCCACCGCCGAACGCAGCGTTCGGCTGATGAGGCGTGCTGCCTTTCGGGGGATCAGGTCGACCAGCGCCATGGCGTCACGCGCCGGCTTGCCCTGGATCAACCGTGCCACCTGGCGCGCTTTGAACGCCGAGATGCGCACGAATCTCGTGATGGCTCGTGCTTCCATGTTGCTGCCTTCTGTTCCTTGCGTCGACGCTTCAGCCGCCGACCCGCCGCGGACCGCCTCGTCGGGGTCGATCCGATCCTCGCCTGACGTTTCCCGGAACCGGTCACACGACCCACGCCCGTGTCAGTCGGCGGTCACCACCGTCCCGGGACCGCTGTCACCAAGGCGTCCTGTGGTCACCACTGCCGCACTGATGTCGGCACGGACCTCGATCACGAGGAACTGTGCCTGCACGGTGCCGTCCTTGACCACATTCCAGTGGGTTCCGCGACGGATACCTGCGTCCTGACCACTGTCGAACACGACCACTTGGAGGTCGTCGTTCACTGCTAACACTCGACAACTGCGTGCCACGAGATCCCGACTGCCTCGCCCGGCGACTGTCGACAGCGGTTTGAACGCACGTTCGGCGCCGACTACCAGCTCCGCAACACGCGCGATGATCTCACGCCGCATCACATCACTCGACTCAAGCACATCCAGAGCCGACCTCAGATACACCTGGAACGCCCGCACCAGGTTCACCAACTCTACCTGCGCCTGCCGCACGTCGTCCAAGGCATGCAGGGCTGCAGAGGCCGGATCACCACCCGCCAGCACCTGTCGGTCTACCAACAGGTGCGCCGCCTGTAGTTCCAGCGCTTCGGACTGACGGTTGCGTTCCTGACTGCGCAGGTACAGTTCCGCGTACCTGCCCCTGAGTTGCTCTATTTCCTGCCGTGCTTTGGCGAGAGCCACATCCTGTTCGGCACAGCGCTTCTCGGCTGCCTCGCGGGCCAAGCGTAACTCTTGCACTTGCACCGGTTCGACTGCCGCCGCTAGCGCTTGGTCCGCCGCAGTTGACGGCCACGCACAAAAGCACGAAGTCAATAGTATAGCGGGCACGGTGGCCCGTGTCCAACCGCTTAGTGTCTTTTTCGCCATCTCTATCATCTCCCGGCGCGCCGACTGTGAGCCTCACGGCGGTTCGCTGCCGCCGCGGTGCTGGTCACTGCCGGCCGCCTCGGCTTGCAGCGCCCGTGAGACGGCCCGGAGGTCGTCGCGCCCCGGGTTCGCAGCGATGGCGCGCGCCAAGAACTCGCCGGCTTGTCGGTACTCGCGGCGTTGCGCATGGACCACGGCCAGTCCTGCCAAGGCCTTGTCGTCACGGGGTCGCAAGCGCAGAACGCGCTCCAGGTGGGGCACGGCGCGGTCCGCCTGGCCAGCGCGCAGAAGCAGCAGGCCCAGGTTCAGGCGGGCGCTCGCGTGGGTGAAGTCTCTGGCAAGGGCCTGTTCGTAGGCGCTTAAGGCCTGGTCGGCGGCACCCTGCCTCTCGTGGATAACCCCTAGATTGTACCAGACGTCGGCCGACGCGGCCGGAACCGTGGCAGCGCGCTGGAGTTCTCCCAGCGCCTCAGGGTCGCGGCCGACGGCCGCGAGGGCGATGGCCAGGTCAAGGCTCGCGGTGGTGCGCCCAGGCTCTAGCTCGATGGAGCGCTGCAAGGCCGCGAGCGCGTCGGTCGTCTTGCCCTGCTCCAGAAGGGCGTTGCCAAGAAGATGATTCAGGGCCGCGTTCTGTGGCTTTGTTTCCAGCCCATAGCGAGCGAAGGTCTCCGCCTGGCGCGCCTCTCCCGCGCGCCAGGCGGCCTCCGCCAGCAGGGTCAAGGCCTCGGTCTCGGCCGTAGGCAAAGCGGGAACCGGCACTGCGTACGCCAGGCTGAGTCCAACCAGAGACAGGGCGACGGCCCGCATCCAGGTGCGCTGGTCGTCGCGCTGCCAGGCCCGCCACAGGCCCTCCACTGCCAGAGCGGCAGCGCCGATCAGGGCGGGCATCATCATCAAGCGGTAGCGCCCGCTGGTGACCAGCAGCGCCAGGGCGGCCGTGGCCAGAACGGGAGTCCACAGAAAGGGCGCCAGACGGCGGCGGCGGGACGCCACGGCCCAGGCGGCCAGCGCCAAGGGCGCCACGAAGCCAAAACGCAGCAAGGGTGCCCGCATCAGCGGCGTCAGCGCCTGGAGGATCGGCAGGTCGGGGCCACTCGGGAGGTCCGCCGCGTTCCAGGTGAGCAGCGCTTTCCGCAGCACCAACTGCAACGCTTGTAGTGGCTGGTGGGCTACGAAGCGCAGCACCTCGGCCCGGAAGTAGCGCCGCGCCCCCGACTGCGTGTTGATGCCGGCGCGCAGCGGCCGCTTGACCAAGTCCTCGTAGGCGACCCCGGGACGGACATAGCAGGTTCCCGTTGCCTCGGGGTTGTTACCGATGTAGAGGTTCAGCCCGTCGTGAGCCTGGATCGGCACGAATTCGCCACTGATCGCCGCATTGCGCAGGGTTACCGGCAGAATAGGCAGAACGAACAGCGCCACCAGTGTCACGGCCAGAACCAAGCGCTGCCGGGGCGTCCGGGTCGCGCGCGAGTAACCTATACACCAGCCCAGGTAGGGCACCGACAGAAACAAGGTCAAGGGGTGGGTGATGGCGGCCAGCCCACAGAAGAGGGCCGATAGCGCCAGCGGCCACTGCCGCAGCGGCCCGCGCCCCCCAGGGCGGTGTGCGGCCGCCCAGCAGAGCAGGACGGCTGACAGCAGCAGCACCGCCAGGCCCTCGCAGAAAAGCTCGGCGCTGTAGTAGATCAGGGGCTGATACAGGGCCCAGAGCGCAGCACACACCAATGCGGCACGCGCGTTCATCAGGCGCCAGAGCGCCAGCGCCACGAGCGTCAGGCTCAGCAGGTCAACCCCCAACTGCAGGGCGCGCACCGCCGGCAGACTAACCGCCGTCAGGGAGTACATCCAGGCCAGGCAGAAAGGGTAGAGCGGACCGTGGATGGGCAGCTCGGTCCAAAGCCGTTGCCCGGAGAGGATTTGCCGGGCCCAGCGGTCGTATTCCAGAACGTCGGCCCCCACCGTGGCGCGGCCCATTGGCAGAGCCACGTATTGCGCCCAGTAGAGCAGACGCACCAGCACCGCCACCAAGGCAATGACTACGGTCGCCTGCACCGTCCGGCGCCGACTCTGCCAGACCGCCCCTATACACCTGTACCAATTCATGCCATCGCCTCGTCAGAAACCGTTGCGCCGGGGGAAACCGGCCCGAACCAGAGAGCGCCTAATATAGGTGTGGAACGTGGTGAACGAATCGGGCGCGACAGCGAGCCCGGGGCCGGCTCCGGGAACTCCTTGACTGTGATCGCAAAGCACCAACTTTTGCCTCAGCTTATGGAATAGGGTCGTCGAGACCGTCAGCGCGGGGCGCTTTCGCCGTGCATCGAGGGGTTCTTCAAGAGGCTCAGAAGACCGGTTTTTCGATTGCCTTGGGCGCGCCAGATTCGGACGTGGGGCAATCCAGGAGACGGGGATGCGGACTTTCGAGGCGGGCGCCGTGAGACGAAACCGGGCGCTGCTGCTGTGGACGGCCCTGCTTCAGTGGGGAGTTACCGTTGCCTGCCTGGGGGTGCCGGGGCTCACGGATGACTTCGCTGGCCCCTCGCCTGACCTGCGCCGCGTGACCACGCAGGGGGCCAGAAACTGGGACGCGGACTGGTCCCCCGACGGCGCCACGCTCATCTTCGCCAGCGATCGGGCTGGCGCCTGGCAGAGCGGCGTTGACTGGGCCGGCTTCGATCTCTACACCGTTTCGGCAGCCACCGGGGAGACCTCTGAGGTACCGGCGCACGCGGTCGTGAACCCGGCGGGTTGGGATGGCTACCCACGTTATGCGCCCGACGGTTTGAAGATCGCCTTTGAGCGCGGCCTTGGCAGCAGCCAGCCGGGGATCTGGGCCGCCGCTGCCGCTGGGACAGGCGAGTTTCAAGTGACGACCGGCGGGAATCAGCCGAGCTGGTCGCCGGACGGGGCGCGCCTGGTGGTCACCCATGACGACGACCTCTGGATCGCCATTGCGGACGGCTCTGGCATCATGACGCCGCTCCTGCAACGTCCCGGCACCGACTGGCATCCGGCCTGGTCTCCCGACGGCCTGCGGGTCGCCTTTGTGTCGGACTACGACGGCGAATGGGCGCTCTGGCTGGTGAACCACGACGGCGACGGCGCGCGCAAGTTGACCCCCTGTGATCCCTATGCCGAGCCCGACTGGCGGCCAGACGGCGGCGAGATCGCCTTCGGCGGAGCGGACAACAAGCTCTGGGCCATCAGCCCGCAGGACCCGGGCGACAAGTCAACCTTGCACCAGATCACGACCGGCTCGGGCCGGGATACGGACCCGAGTTGGTCGCCGGACGGCCAATGGCTCGCCTTCACCTCCAACCGCGCCGGCAGCGACGACCTCTGGATCGTCGCCGCAGACGGCGAATTCGTGCTGCACGACGACTTCAATGACAACGCCCGGAGCGAGATCTGGTACCAAGCTCAACCGAGCCCTGCCGGACCCTCGATCGCAGAAGCCGGACAGAGGCTTGAAATCCTGGCAAGCGCCGAGGCGGATGCGTTCGCCTTCTACGTGTCGCGCCAATGGCGCCTGAGTACGGGCGCCGACTTTGCGGTCCAGGTTGACTGGCACCTGACCAAAGAGGGAGCGGGCGATGCGGAGGTTCTCCTGAGCCTGTTCACCGATCTGCGGGGCCAAGTCGGCCACCCCACGTCGGTCGAGGTAGACGCCGTCTACAGCGGTGACTCCCGCTTTGAGATAGAGCCCAAGTGGGGTGACGGCGTGGGCCGTGCTACCGGGGCGCCCCGTGCCACTGCCAACGGCACATTTTACCTCTCCTACGAGTCCGGCCTCGACCGGCTCTATGTGAGCGTGAACGGCTACTGGCGGACCGCCAGCGCGAACGGGGACTGGGTCCTCGACGGCATCGTGCGCGGCGCCTGGGGTGCTGACCAGGTCGGGGTGGCGCTCGGGGGCGAGGCCAGCGGCGGGGCGGTGCTGGCCAGCGGCGATGCCTATCTCGACAATTTTGCGGTCAACGAGGGCGTGCTGGTTACCCCGTCGACGCACACGCTGACGGTCAACTCGACGCCCAACCCCGACGTCACCATCGAGGTCAGGCCGGACGAGAACGGCGCCCCGAGCGCCACGCTCAACCCTCCCCTCTCGCGCGTCTACGACGAAGGCATCCCCGTGTTCCTGACAGCGCCGACTGACGATGGCCACGGCAACGCCTTCAGCGAGTGGCGCTGCGCCGGGAGTCTGGTCACCCGCAACCTGTGGACAGAACTGAGCCTGAACACGAACCAGACCTGGACCGCGGTCTATGGCGAGGCCGGCCCGCACTACACCCTCTCCGGCTACGTCAAGCAGGGCGAGACCGGCGTCGAGGGCGTCGAGATGATCGGCCTGCCGGACACGCCCAAGACCGATGCCACCGGCTTCTACAGCGCCAGCCTCAATGCCGGCTGGACCGGCACGGTCACGCCCTGGATGACAGGCCTCGGGTTCACCCCGGCAGCGCGGTCGTACTCGAACCTCGCCGAGAGTGCGGCGAACCAGGACTACGCGGCGGTGCCCGGCATCGAGATCGGACAGACTCTGGATGGCGTCATCTCTGAGCCTCGCGAAGTCGACAGCTATGCCTTCACCGCCCGCGCCGGGCAGGCGCTGGTGCTCGATGTCGATGCCCGCGCCCTCGGCTCAACCCTCGATACCGCGATCATCCTCTACGGCCCGGACGGGAGCGTGGTTGGCCAAGACGATGATGGCGGGGATCTTGCCGGCTGCTATGAGATCGGCTTCCAGCTTAGCGCGCGCCGCCAGGGCCTGGCGGTCCCGTCCGAGTTCTCCTACCACGCTTCCGTGCAGCCCTTTGATTCGCGCTTGTACTTCACCGCCCCGACCAGCGGCCGGTACCGGGTCGACCTGGGAGGCTACGGGCGGATCGTTGAGGGCGGCGACAGCGAGTACTATGGCGATAACGCCTTCTACCGCCTGCGGCTGCTGCCGGCAGCGGCACTGCCGGACACCAAGCCGGTCGCCGTTTCCCTGCTCACCCCGGGCTTCACGAATGAGCCCCTGTCGTTCCTCGCCTGGAATGACCAAGGCTTCTCCGGCACCAGCTACGAGCTGGCGGGGACCATGCCCTCGCAGGCTGAGCTGGAAGGCCGCTTCCCCGACGGAACCTACACCGTCCGAGTGGACTATGGCGACGGCGACGTGCGCCAGCGTAACTTCGTCCTGGGTGGCAGTTGGCCGGACTTTCCCACGCTCACCGCGCCGACGGACCACGCCGTCGGGGTGACGATACCGGTGCGGGTGCAGTGGAACCCGCTTCAGTGGCCGTCGGCGGCGGGAAATGGCAGCGCGGTGGCCGAGGTCATGCTCGCCTGCAGCGCCACGCCGGTGGGCGAGGAGGAATGGGGGCAAGACTATGACGATCCAACCGTGGTCGACAGCGTGACCGTCCCCGCCGAACAGACCCAGCCGGGACTGACCTACCGCGCTGAAATCGAGTTCCGCGGGCACAGCGCTCAGCCGCTACCGGAACCCGGGCTTGACATCCAGAAAGCCAGGCGCACCTACGTCGAGTTTACCACCCGTGAGCCACTGCCTGTGGCTCCGGATGGCCCATTCCAGGCCTTCATGGACACAGCTGACCGTGGCTGGTGGGACCTGACCGGGTCGGCAACGAGCCTGGGCGCCGAAGGTCTGACGCTGGACCTCCTGCACGACGCCACCGGCAGGCTCTCCGGCACGGGTATCCTGCCCGTGGATACCGGCCATGGCGTGGTGCGGGTGCCCCTGCTCGTCAGAGGCAGCGCCAGAGGCGTCGGCGGCGCCCTCGTGGTGATTCTGGCTCTGAGGGGTGCGGCCCCTGCCAGTGCCATCACGGTCGCACTCTCGCTTAACCTGACCCTGAACCCCGCCGCGCGGCAACTCAGCGGCACGGTCTTCGGCAGCGTCAAAGAAGGGGCCTCGAGTACCCGGGTGTCACAGCCCGTGACCCTGGCCATCGCGCCCTGCATGAGCGGCGCCTGGACCCTGCATTTCGATCTTGTCCAGGGCAGACGAGACCTCAACGGCAGCGCCCGGCTGACACTGTCCAACACCACCGAATACGCTTTCGTGGTTCGGGGGAGAACCCGCGGCGCCAAGGCCGTGCTGAGCCTTACGGGCGCCCCCGCCAGTCCGGGCTCGAAAGCCATCCAGATCAGGACCACCATCACCGCCCTGGAGGGCGGCCGGGCCAGGCTCGAGAGCTTCTCGGCCAGAGGGTACGGACAGACGATGGCATGGTGATGGGGCATGCGCCTCTCCGGCAGAGAACCGGAGAGACGCTGGGCCGCCACCGCCCGCGCCGGAGACCAGGCGCATACTGAGACTCAGAAGCGCAGGGTCAGCAGGATCTTCCGGGTCTCAGGCAAGCGCAGTTCGACGTCCAGAACGCCCTCGGCGCTCGGCATGATGGCCGTGGCGACCCCGGCTTCGGCGCTGCACTCCTTGAGGCTATAGGCGGTCGGCACCGCAAAGCGCATACGGGTGGCGTGGCCGCCCACGAGCTTCAGTTCGAGCGCGAGAGTCCGCCCGGCCTCGTCCCACTGCATGCTCTCCAGGCTGGTGGCGCCTTGGGTGATATGCCGGTCCGTGGACAGAAACTGCGGTCGGCCCAGATCGGGATGAACGGCCACCACGCGGACGCCGCGAGCGGGGACCTCGATGCGAATGAGGTCAGAGGTCCGGCCGTGGAAGCGGCTCTCCCAGAACTCGTAGAGCAGGCAGGCTTGGCCAGACGGCAGCCCCAATTCGTCGAGGCTGACCGCCACCTCGCCGTCCTGATCGGACCAGTTGAACAGGGCAACCAGGTCCCATTGCCCGAACGGCCGCTGTATCTTGAGGTTCCAGACGGGGCGCAGGTCGAAGATGGGAAAGAGGTCCAACGGGCGAACGTCACAAACGGGAAGGGACTGCTGCAACAACCGCAAGCGTTCCGGCGGCAGTTCGGCGAGCTTGTCCCCGGCGAACATCATCTGGCCGGGCAGAGCGACGACGGTCGCCGTGACGCGGGCTTGCTCGATGCCGTGGAAGGTGCCCACCAGCAGCGTGTCTGGATCGCTGTACCAGAGGACGTTATGCACAAAGAGCTGGTTAAGCGTGGACCAGGCCTGGCTGCGGATGTTGTGCCAGGTCGAGGGCTGGCTCGGCGACACAATGTCGCCGCCAATGCGGGCCGCATCCGCCAGGCCGGCCTCGGGACCGCTGTAGTGGCCTTGACAGGCGAGGAAGATGCGGTCGGCCCCCATGCCGTCGCGCAGGGCCTGAACGCAGAGCTTCATGGGGTTCTGGCAGGGGTAGCGGAAGGAGCGACGCACCTCATCGCGCTCGTAGAAGTGGGCTGAGTAGCCCTGCTGGCGACCGCTCATGCCGTCCACTTTAAAGAACTCGTAGCCCCACTCCTGGCTCATCACCCGGTGCATCTCGCACATGTGGTCACGGACGGCAGCCTGGGACGGATCCAGCACATAGACTCCCGACCAGTTGCGTCTGGGGGCGCCGGTCTCATCGTGCAGGAACCACTCGCGATGGGCCTCGTAGAAGGCCTTGTCGCCGGTACCGAAGGGCACGGTCCAGATCCCCGGCCGGAAGCCCAGCGCCCGGATGTCCTCGGCAAGCTTCTTCATCCCCTCGGGGAACTGCCCCGGATGGCAACTCAAGTCCAGGTTGTGGAAGACCGATACCGGCAGCCGGTCCGAATTGGCCTGCCAGGACTCGATGGACCAGAACTCGAGGCCGAAGGGGCGCAGGTGGCGGGCGCCAAAGCGGGCTTCGGCCAGGTTCTCGGCTGCGCCGGCGGTGTCGAAATAGACATTCCAGCTCATCCAGCCGGTGGGCGGCGACGGACAGCGGGCCTTATCGATGGGCCGGTAGTGCGGCACATAGCGGCTGGCATAGTAACAGCGCTGCAAGTCCATGACGATCACCGAACGAGCCGCGTTGGCGATCTGCGCCGAGAGCTGGACGTTGAAGGTGGACGTCGCCCCACTGGTCACCTGCACGGAGTCGCCCCCGAAGCGTAGGACCGTGTCGGAGTCGAGATCGAACAGCGAGTCGTTGAGGCGGCTGTCAGCCAGTCCGGAAGCCATCTGCACAACCCGCGGGGCAGCCGGGGCCCGGGTGCGGCAGGCAAAGCTGTTGGAGCCAAACTCCACGGCGGCATCGAAGCGCATGACGCCGGCATACGATTGCGCACAGCGGTGCAGCACCATGATCTCGAGCCGGTCGCCCTCGTTGCGACAGGCGAGATAGCCTTGAACATTGCCGTTTGAGTCCAGCCAGGCCGGCCGGTCGGCGACGTCGTCCCGCGAACGGGTCAGGACCCACGACTGCTCCCCCACCGTGAAGGTCAGCGTCCCCCGCAGGCGGGTGCCGGTCAGGGTGTGCTTGAGGTCGAGGCCGGTGGCCGGATCGTAGCGTAGACGCCAGGCCCCGCGCCGCACCGAAAACGCTTGCGCGCCGTCGTCCTTCATGGTCTTCTGCCTCCTCTGCGATTCGGTTCAGGGTTGCGTCGTGTCGCTGCGGGCCGGGGGGTCCATCGTCGGCGCCGCGGCGGGCGCTGGTTCCGGCCCCGGTTCGCGCGGCGGCTCGCCGTCTCTTACCATCCAAACTCTGCCATAGCGGAAGTCATATTCGCCGACGATCTTGCCGTCCTCGTTATACAGCCGGAAGCCGACGCTGACATTGAGGTCCTTGCACTTCACGGCCCAGTCCTTGACGCAGGCTTTGGCGATCGTCAGCCGCCAGTCGCGGTCCTGGGCGGCGAACTCGGGGGTGACGGTCACACAGAGGACGGCCAGGGGGCCCTCGCGGATGGCATAGAGGCGAGAGACGATCTTGACCTCGAGCCGGCGCTGCTGCATCAGCATCCAATCGGCAAACGCCTTGAGGGCGGGCTTGAGTTCGGGGGGCGTGCGGTTTCGGCCCGAGTCCCGGACATCGGCCGAACCGGCTTCGTCGAGCATGGCCCGCGTTCGCGTCCGGATGAAGTAGAGGGTCTCGTCGACCATGGATTTGAGGGCCGGAGCAGGCACGGGGGTTCCCGTACCGCTGCAGGTTGGACAGTCCTTGCCACAGGCCGGGCTGCAGGCGGCCGGGACGCTTGGCGCGGCCTGGACGGCCTCCCGCAAACGTTCGGCGTAGGGGCTCGCCGGGTAGGCCTTGGCGAGACGGGCGCTGAGCCCCGTCAGGCGGCTGTCGCCACTAGCGGCGAAAGCCACGGCAACGGTGAAAAGGGCGGCTTCGCGGATGCTGCCATCGGCAATGGCGTCGGCGGCCTCGATCAGCGCACCCGCAGTCTGCGGGTCGGTGGGCCGGGCCAGGAGCTGGCCCAGGCAACGAGTCGCCCGGTCCAGGTTGGCGGCCTCCGCCTTCAGCGCCGGGGGTGCGGCCGACTCCTCTGCCACTGCCTTCCAGGCGGCAGGCTGCCCGCAGAGCAAGACCGCCAGCACGATGATGCGCAAGACCATGAACCGTAGCACTCCGATAGCCGTGGCTGCCATTTCCTGAGGGGGCGTACTATAGCGTTCCATCATGGTTCCGCCTCTGCCGTGGCGCCGCGGAGGTCAGGGGCCGCAGTGCGAGTCCGGCCGGGAGGGCGGCGGCGGCGGCGGCGAGTCTGGCGCGGCTGCTGAGCACGGCCGTTCCCAGCCTACCGTCGGCCCGGCGGACCATGTCCAGTGCGGCCTCGCGCACGGCCTCGGGCGTGGCCTGTATCTGAGTCAGGCGCCAGGCCCGCCGGGCCTCCTGGGTAATCTCGGCAACGTGCCGCCACAGCGCCAGGTCGGTGGCCATACCCGGACGGATGGGGGTCTCTTCCTCCCGGGCACAGGCGATGACCGCTCTCTCGATGTCGGATTGCGTCCAGGTTGCGCGTTCCAGAGCTCGCTGGAGGCCATCGAACACACGCACCGTGCCGACGATGTCCGGGTCGCTGTGCGACGCCATGACAAAGCCGCCGGCGCCAGGATCGTAGGTGCAGTAGGCGCCGTAAGCGCCGCCCTTCGCCCGGATTTCCTCCCAGAGGTAGTCGTAGCTCAGAATCTGGGCGCCGAGTTGCAGCAGGGGGGCCGCCGGGTGCGGCCGGCCTGGGGCCGGCAGGCAACGGGCGCAGAAGGCGACGTCCATGCCATAGGCCAGCCCGAGTGGCGGCGGGGTGGCCGGGCGCTGATCCGCCCCAGGAGCAACGGGGCGGGCGGATCCCTGCGGTTGGGGCACGCTGCGCGCGCTCAGCCAGGCCTGGAGTGCAGTCCAGGCCGTGTCCGTCCCGGTGAAGGAGGCGAGGGTCACCGCGCGCGAACTCAGCCAGTCCCGCAATTGCGCCAAGGCCTCTGCCATAGCCTCAGCCTGCCGGGGAGCGGCGTTGGCCCACGCTTGTGCCAGCGCGATCTGCGGCGGGCCTTTCCAGAGGTTGGTGAGCTTGTGGCAGCCGTCCAGATGGCTGGCAGCCTGCAGGCTGGCCAAGTGGTGGCCCTGTGAAATGACGCTGCCGAGCATGCGCGCCCGCTGCTGGGTCAGCACGTCCGTCAGTCTCTGGCCTGGGGCCGTCTGCAAGTCATCAAGCACCTGCCCAACCAGGGCCACGGCCTCCTCGCAGGTCGCGTCGAGCGTCTTGGCCTGCAGCACCAGAAAGGGTCGCCCCGCCCCAGGGACCGCCAGCTCGGGGCTGACATGCACCATGCCGACCAGTCCGCCGGAACTCCGGGTCAGGGCCTCGGAGAGCTCGGCATAGTCGAGGCGCCGTGTCCCCAGGCGGGTCAGGAAAGTGGAGTACGCCGGCACGTAGGGCAGCAGCCTCTCGGGCAGGCCACTGAGGTCGAAGGCGAGAGTGAAGTAACTAACCCCGTTGCAGGCGACCTCCTGGCGCAACACCGTCGTGCCGTTCGGCAGTCGCGTGCTGTGGGAGCGGCAGGCGGCGGGATCGCGCGGCAGGTCGCCGAGATGCAGCACCGGCAAGGTCGCCAAGGCTGCCGGGCTGTTCGGGCGACTCTGGCGGTCTTCGAGGTCCGCGGCCTCCTTGCCGAGGTGTTCCAGTTCGACGCTGGACAGACCGCGACGAAACCGGCGCACCCGGGTGGCCAGGCGTTGGACGCGCTCGGCGGGGCGGCCGGGCTGTGGTCGCAGGATGAGGGTGAGCCGGTGCGGATTGTCTAGCAGATGCCGTCGGATCAACCGGGTGAGCACGGCCGGGTCCTGATCCAGGCGCCGCCGCCAGTGCGCCAGGATGGGACCAAGGCGCAGGAACGCCAGCGGATCCAGGCCGTAGAGCCAAACCGCAAACACGGTTTCCATGAGTTGCAGGGGGAAGCCCGAATCGATCTCACGGTGGCTGTACTCGATCTGGCGCAGAGTATCATGGATGCGGTCGCGCGAAAATCCCGTCGCCACAATCTCGCGGAGAGCGTTCATGACGGTCGGTTCGAAGCGTGCGCCGCGCATGGCGCCGCTGCCCTTGAGCCCCACCTGGAAGGTCGTTTGCAGCGCGTCGCTGCTGTACCCCGACCAGGTCAGGTCGTCGCCGATTCCAGACTCGAGAAGTCGCCGTCGCAGGGGCGCCGCGTCATCGCCCAAGAGCAGTCGGTCGAGTAGCTCCCAGAGCACATCCGTCTGCGGCTCGCGCAAGTCCCCGATGAGCCAACCGAGGGTGGCCGCGGCGTCCACAGCGCCGCCAAGCCACACCTGGGCTCGCCGCGGTCGCGGCCACACCCTCTGGCGTACGATCACGGGCGGAGCGCTCCTGATCGGGCTAGAGCCACCGAGTCGGTCGTCCAGGAAACGCAGCTTGTCGTCCAGGGGGATGTTGCCGTACAGAAAGAAGCGCGCGTTGGCCGGCTGGTAGCAGCGGGCGTAGTAGCTCAAGAACGCCTGGTGGGTAAGGTCGGGGATGCAGTGCGGTTCGCCGCCCGCGTCATGCCCGTAGGTCCCGTCAGGGAAGAGCCGAGCCACAGACTCGCGTTCGACCTGCGCATCAAGATCGGAAAAGGCCCCGCGCATCTCGTTGAGAACAACGCCGCGCAGGAAGGGCGTCGCCGTTCCCGTTGGCGACCTTCCGACGGCCCAGTGCCAACCCTCCTGCCTGAACGAGTCGCTGCTGATGAGGGGATGCAGGACGGCATCCAGATACACCTCGGCAAGATTGAAGAAGTCCGCCGCCACGTTGCTGGCCACGGGATAGAGGGTCCGGTCGGCACAGGTGCAGGCGTTGAGGTAGGTCGCCATGCTCGACTTGAGCATCTCGGTAAAGGGATCCTTGACGGGGAAGCGTCGCGACCCGGCCAGGACGGCGTGCTCGAGGATGTGCGCCACCCCGCTGCTGTCGGGCGGCGGCGTCGCAAAGGCAACCGAGAAGAGGTTCTCGGCATCGTCGGTGGCCAGATGCAGAAGCCGCGCGCCGGTGCGCACGTGAACCGCCTCGACCGCGTCGGCCCGCGGTTCAGACAGGGATTCCGCCCGCAGGATATGGAAGCCAGAAACGACCTGGCCCGGCGACACGGTCGTGCTCATGGGACTGTCCGCCTTTGCCGTACGTAGCACACGCGCCCTCTCCGACCTCGGCCGCGCGCCCGCCAAACGCAGGCTCCACGGAGACGAACAAACCGGAAGCGGCGATCCGCTTCCGGTTTAAGGTTTCTACACGGGCTGGATCCCGGCGCCGGAGTGGTGCGCCGGGCAGGAGCGGCTCAGGTCGGCTTCTCCGTGGGGGCCGCCTGGGGTGCGGGCGCCGTGGCCGTGTCACCTGCGGCAGTCACCGCGGCGGTAGCAGCCGGCACCGCCGGAATGATCTCCAGGATGCACATCTCAGCGGCGTCGCCGAGACGCTTGCCGAGACGCATGATGCGGGTGTAACCGCTGGTGCGGTCTTCGTGCTGCGGGGCAATGGTGCTGAACAGCTCAGCCACGGTGCCCACTTGATGCAGGGTGGAGATGGCCTGGCGGCGGGCATGTAACGTCCCTACCTTAGCCAGCGTAATCATCTTCTCGGCTAGACGGCGGATCTCTTTGGCTTTCTGGACTGTGGTCGTAATCCGTCCGGACTTGAACAGACTGCACACCGCATTGGCCAGCAGGGAACGCCGATGCTCGGAGGTCCGGCCGATCTTGAACGTGTATTTCCGGTGCCGCATTCGCGTCAATCCTCTTTGTACTGGGCGGCCAGCTTCTGCTTCATGGCCTCCCGAATCTCGTCCTTCAGGGTCATGCTCAGGGAGAGGCCAAGATCGCAGAGCTTGGCTTTGATTTCCTGCAGCGACTTCTTGCCGAAATTACGGAACTTCAGCATCTCGCCTTCGTTCTTCTCAACCAGTTCGCCGAGCACGCGAATCTGAGCGGTGTTCAGGCAGTTCACGGCGCGTACTGATAGTTCGAGGACGTTCACACTGAGACAGAGCTTGTCGAGTAGTTCCTGTTCCTCGGCACTGGCCACATGGACCGGAATCTGCGGCATCGCGACGTCCTGGGCGGAGCCGAAGACCGCGAGGTGTTCGCGCAACAGGAAGGCAGAGCGCGTCAGGGCGTCCTGCGGGGTCACGCGACCATCGGTCCAGATCTCGAGTTCAAGGCGATCATAGTCCGTGCGCTGGCCGACACGACAGGCCTGCACGTCGTAGCGGACGCGCTCCACGGGGCTGAACAAGCAGTCGACGGGGATAACTCCAATGGGATGATCCTCGCGCTTGTTCTCCTCGGCAGGGCGCCAGCCCCGGCCCGTGCAGATTTCCAACTCCATGCGCAGAGGCCGGTCTTCATCGAGGGTACAGATGAGCAGTTCGGGATTGAGAACCGTGGTCACGCCATCTTCGCGAACCGCCGCCGCCGTCACTTCGCCGGCTTTGTCGGCGTACAGCTCGATGGTGCGCGGCAAGTCGCCGACGCAGGTCAGGCGCAGTTTTTTTAGATTCAGGACGATCTCGGTAACGTCTTCCACAACGCCGGGAATCGTGGAGAACTCGTGTGCCACACCATCAATACGGACGGAGGCGATCGCGACGCCATCCATGGAGGAGAGAAGCACCCGCCGCAAAGCGTTGCCAATGGTGTGAGCAAAACCATTTTCCCAAGGCTCGGCAACAAACTTCGCGTAACGCATTGTCGCAGAGGCCGCATCGAGCTGCAACGCGCTCGGCAGAGCAAAACCTTCCAGACCAGGCATGTTCTTCTCCTCGTTCTCGGCGACTGTCCCACCCGCCGTGCTACGATGCGCGGCACGCGGACTAGGCACGCATTTCGGTCTCGGCCAACTCAGACGCGACGCCGTTTGGGAGGCCGGCAGCCGTTGTGCGGGAGGGGGGTGACATCCTTTAGGAGAGTGATCTCCAGCCCCGCGGACACAATGCCGCGCACGGCGGACTCGCGTCCAGCGCCGGGTCCTTTGAGACGGACCTCGACTTCGCGCATGCCCAGCGACGCCGCGCGTCGGGCGGCCTCGGCCCCAATCTGTTGGGCCACGTAGGCGGTGCTCTTGCGCGAGCCTTTGAAGCCCAGGCGCCCGGCACTGCACCACGCCACCGTATTGCCATGCATGTCAGAGATCGCCACCTTGGTATTGTTGAAGGTGGCGTCCACATGGGCAACGCCGCTGGGGATGTGGCGCTGGTTCTTTACCTTGACACGCTTCGCCTCGGCCTGAGGTTGCGGGTCCCCTGCCTGCGCCGGCTGTTCATGGGGCTGTTCCGGGCTAGGTGTTACGGCGATCTCGTCAGCCATGGACTGCTGCTCTCCTTAAAGAGATAAAGGGCGGTACACGTCAGTACGTTCAGTGCGTGCCGGTCTCAGGGCGTATCCGCCGACGCCATCTTACGGGCCGAACGGTCGCGAATGGCGCCGACGGTCTTCTTGGCGCCCTTACGGGTACGGGCATTGGTCTTGGTGCGCTGGCCGCGTACCGGCAAGCCGCGACGATGCCGTTGGCCGCGGTAGGAACCGATGGCGATCAGACGCCGGATATTCTGGGCCACCTGGCGGCGCAAGTCCCCCTCGACCGTGTACTGGTCCTGCAGGATCTTGGCAATGGTACCGATGTCGTTTTCGGTCAACTCGGAAGCACGCTGCGCAGGGTTGATGCGGGCCCTGGTGCAGATATCTGTGGCGCGGGCGGGCCCAATGCCGTAGATATAGCGCAAAGAGATATCGACGCGCTTGTTGTTGGGAATGTCGACACCAAGAATTCTAGGCATGGTCCATCTTTCCTTGCCGGTCCGTTGGTCTGCAGCCCTGAACCTCATGCAGACGCGGTAACAATATCCCGCGCCCGGGCTGCTGAGACGCATCAGCCTTGGCGCTGTTTATGACGCAGGTTCTTGCAGATAATCCGGATGACGCCGCTACGCCGCACCACGCGGCAACTGCTGCAGATACGCTTGACGCTGGCTCTGACTTTCATGAAGCGCTATCCGATCCTGTTCTCAATGCTTGCTGACTGTACGCCGCCCCGAGGAGCCGTCACGCTACACCGGCGCGCCGGCCACCATGTGGCGCGGACAAAGTCCCGACGCAGGGAGACGAACCGATAATATACCGAGCCGGGAAAGCCAGTCAAGGAACAGCCTGCACAAAAAGCGCCGGGGCTCGGCTCGGTCGCCCCCGGCATGGCCTATTTCTTGCGGTACGTAATGCGGCCTTTGGTCAGGTCGTAAGGCGAGATCTCGACCACCACGGTGTCACCGGGCAGGATGCGGATAAAATGCAGGCGCATCTTACCGCTGATGTGCGCCAGCACCTCATGGCCATTTTCCAAAGCAACGCGGAACATGGTATTAGGCAGCAGTTCCTTGACCACACCTTCGATGCGCACACAATCCTTGCTCACGTCAGGATCTCCGGTTTATCTCGAGTGATTAACACCATGTGTTCAACATGCGCGGACCAGCCGCCGTCAGCCGTACGGACAGTCCAGTGGTCCAGCCGGTCGATCTCGACGCGATGCGTTCCCATATTCACCATGGGCTCAATCGCCAGCACCATGCCCGGCACCAGTCGGACGCCGGGCGCGCGCTGCGCAAAGTTGGGCACCTCAGGCGGCTCGTGGAGTTCACGACCACAGCCGTGTCCGACAAAATCCCGTACGACCGTAAAACCGTAGGATTTGACGACGGACTCCACCGCCGCGGAAATCTCGTTAACATAGTTCCCGGAACGCGCCTTTGCTATGCCGGCGCGCAGCGCCTCTTCCGCCGCGCGCAGCAGGGCCGCCACCTGGCCGGTTGGCGGCGTGCCGGCGCAGACGGTGCGGGCGCAGTCGCCGATGAAGCCGCGGAGGCGGACGCCCACATCCATGCTGACCAGGTCGCCCATGGCGATAATGCGGTCCGCTCGGCCAATGCCGTGGATGATCTCTTGGTTCAGCGAGACGCAGATCGTACTCGGAAAGCCATGGTAACCGAGGAAGGCGCTCTCGCCGCCGCAGTCGCGAATCAGCTCGGCCGCCCGGCGGTCGACCTCAAGGGTGGAGAGCCCGGGGCGGACGAAGGCGGTCAATTGCGCCAGCACTGCCGCCGTGGCGGCCGCGGCCCGGCGGATGCCCTCGATGGCGTGGTCAGAATGGATAACGACAGCCTTGCGGACCATGAGGGGCGGGGTCTCCTCCGTGGACAGATCCGGGTCAACCCAGGTGGAGAGCTTGGCAGACCTGGCGCCGGACCTCGTGCTTGTCCTGGGAGGCGTCGACTCGCAAGACCAGCCCTCGCTGGTCGTAGAAGCGCACCAGGGGTTCGGTCTGCTGGCCGTAGACGCGCAGGCGTTCACGAGCCGTCACCTCGGTGTCGTCACTGCGCTGTTCCAAGGCGGCGCCGCATTGGTCGCACAAGCCCTCGCGGCGCGGCGGGGTGAAGAGGACGTTGAAGACGGCCCGGCAGGCGCCGCAGATGCGCCGCGCGGTAAGGCGCTGGAGGAGCAACTCGTCGTCGGCCTGCAGCAGCACGACCCGCTCCACGGCTGGCGCGCCTTGGGCGACCAGACGGTCGAAGGCTTCCGCCTGGGGCAGCGTGCGCGGGAAGCCGTCCAGCAGACAGCCGCGGCGGCCCACCTCGTCTTCCTGGAGCCGGGCCGCCATGATGGCACAGATGGTCTCCTCTGGGACGAGGCCACCGCTGGTCATGTAGCCCTTGGCGCGGCGGCCCAGCTCGGAGTCGCGGCGGACTTCCTCGCGCAGAATGTCGCCGGTAGAGATATGGAGGAAGCCGAAGTGCGCGCACAGCATTTCCGCCAGAGTGCCTTTACCGACACCCGGAGGCCCGAGAAGCACATAGATAGCCATAGTTTTCTCCGTAACGCGAACGCTTGGGTGCCCAGGTGCAGCCCGAGGCGCGGCGCCAACCTGCTTACCGTAATGATGGCAGGCGCGTAGTCAAGGCTGTGGTTTCCTGATGGGCGCAAGTCAGCTCCGTAGGGGTTTGCTTGTATGAGACTTGCAGCAACCTCGTATGACCCAAACCGCTTCCCATGCCGCCCCGCGTCCGCCGCGGCGGACGAAGGGCGTTGGAGGGCGCCGCTGCGTCGGCGCCGCGGCGGCCACGCAGGGCCG
>CAIZKT010000528.1:0-3695 GCA_903933565.1 uncultured Victivallales bacterium
CGGCGTTGCTGCTGGCCGGCGCTATCCTGGTCTGGCAGATGCCTCACAGTTGGCTGGTGCAGCTCCGGGCCCGCGACGACGGCGAACGCCTCGCCCTGCCCGCCTTCTGCCTGACCCTCTCGACAGGCCAGTTGCGCCGGCTGGTCTTCACCTGGTCCGCCGCCTTCGCCGCGCTACCGCCGGTGCTGCTGCTGCTGATCGGCAGCCACCGCGGCAGCCCCGCCTTGCCCGCTGTCGCCATCGCCCTCTCGCTGCTGCTGACCGCGGCCGGGGTACCACTCCTGGGACAGGGCGATGGCGCTCGGCTCTACCGGCGCCTGGAGTCGCTGCTGCGGCTGACGCTGCTCGCCTTCCTCGCCCTGACCGTCTACGCAAACAGCTTGTAGTAGAGAACGATCGCCAGGTGGATAGTGGCGGCGGCCAGCGCCACGTGCCCCATGCGCCGGTGCCAGATGAGGTTGATGCGGATGATGCGGCGTCCGGTCAGCACGTTGAACAGCACCAGCAGGTAGGTCACGATGCCGAAAGGCATGATCAAGCCTGTCAGATCCATGGCGTGGTCTCCATTCGCAGCCTCGTCGTCACACCGCTCCACCCCGCGCGCGTCGCAGCGCTCAGAACGCACTTTCCCCACCCCTGCGGCGGCCGGCATATGGGGTTTTTCATGGTGGTCCAGTAGGCGCGGGGAGCAGGTCATCGAGGGAGATGTCAAGCGCGCGTAGGTAGGCCGCCTGCACGGCGCGCAGGGGCTGGGCCAGACGGTAGCGCTCGCCGATGCGGAGGATCAGGAGTCCGGCGAACTTGGTTGTCAGCATGAAGGCGGTGGGCCGCAGGGTCTCTTTGCCGTCCCACCCGGGGAGGGCGGTGGCGGTCTGCTGCACGTGCTGGCGCAGAGACTGCTCGATGAGGTTCCAGACCAGCAGCGAGATCAGCAGGATGGCGCCAAGCGCTTCGATGCGTCCAGGCTTCTTGAGGAACAGGTCATTGACGATCAGGGGGTCCTTGAGGAAGGAGAAGTTGCGCTCGATGGCGTGCTGGTCCTTGTAGGCGCGCAGCAGGTCCGGGCCGGTGCGTGCGTGGGATCCCTGCGCCGGGACGTTGCTGAGGAGCACGAAGCATCCGGCCTCCTGGCGCAGCCGTGCCACCCGCAGAGGGTCGGGTTCGGGGCGGCCCTGGATGGTGTAGCGCACTGAGCTTATGGGCCGGGGTCGGTCGCGGGGCGGTCGGCCCGGCGGGTGACGGACGGCCTCGATGACGGCTGTGTCGAGACGGTGGAACTGCCCGGCCTGTGACTGCAGCCGTTCTGCCTCCGCGTCGGCGTCGGCGCGGCAGAAGAACTCGCGCCGCGACTGGCGCCGGCACAGGACGGCCAGAGCGTCGGCCTCCTGTGCGATCTGCCGGTCGATGCGTTTCAGCCGGCGCTTGTCGTGGGCGGAGGAGTGGACCACGACCGCGCGGTAGGTCTTCCCGTACAGTTTCACCTGCTTCTCCGCCACGCGGTACCGCGCCGCCGGCCGGTGCACAGTTGCCGGCGTTTCGGCCAGTTCTCCGACGTGTTCCCAGCAAGCGGCTGCGACGGCTTCGGTCACGACGCGGTCGGCCTCCGCGTAGCTGAAGGGCAGGCGGGTCACGAACAGGTTGCCGCCGACCTGCTGCAGGTTCTCTTCGGTCACCAGAGCCGAGTCGGCGACGTAGACCCAGTCGCCTTCGGCCAGGCCATGCCTGGCCATGTCCTTGGAGATGCGGGTCAGCAGAGCATTGTTCAGACCTTTGTCGGAGGCATTGCCGTCATGGCATCCGCCCAGGAGCGGGACGTTGCGCCCGACGCACAGCGTGTCGAGCAGGAACTGCTTGAGGTCCGGGCGGTGGTCCTTGCTGTAGCCGTGGGTGATGACCAGCCCGTCGCTGCCGGCAGCGGCGGTACGGTAGTCTCCCCAGACGTTCACCGAGGTGCTGTCCCAGCGCACGGTGCGCAGATCCTGCGGGATCCTCAGTGCGGCCTGGTAGGCGACCTCCGAGAACACCTTGCCCGCCCCCGCGTCGTAGAGCGCATCCATAGCCCGCGCCACGGTGGTGTCGTTGAAGGCCGTGGTCTGCACCTCCACCCCCAGCAGCAGCCGGGTATCTTGCCGCTCGAAGAACTCCTCCAGCCGGTACAGCGGACTGCGGCCTGACAAAGTGTCCAGCACCATTCCCTGCACGATCGTGCCCACACTGACGTCCATGCCCGTGGGTACGACGCGGTCTACCGTCTGAATCAGGCCGATGCGCCGGCAGAACGCCGCGGCCACCGGCAGATGGTCCACCACGATGATCCGCACCCGGCTGAGCAGCGAGTCGGTGTCGTCCATGTCCGGCCTCCACAGGATGTGCGCTTGACGCCCCGTTGTACCTGTACTATAATACAACATGGACCAGAAACAACAGCGCCTCGAAACTCGGATCGCGGAACTGAAGGCCGAACTGACGGCGTTGGGAAGGATGCGTCCAGGCTCTCTCTCGTGCCAGGCGCGGACTCGTGGCAGCGGCTACTTCCAGGTCAGCTACAGCCGCGCCGGAAAGCCGCACAGCGACTACGTGCGGCCCGACTACGAGCCGGTGATCCGTGCCGAGATCCAGGCCTACAGAAGGTACAGGGAACTGACCCGCCAATGGGTGGACCTGGAACTGGAGCTATCCAGGCTCACGCAGAGACTGGCTGCCGGCGATCAGGGCCAGCCTTGACGCTGGCACTTGCGGATATTCCGCCAAAACGGCTCCGCCGGGGTGGGGAATATCCGATCCTGCAGGTCAGCGGGCGGGACATCCGCAGCAACATCGGGACCATGCCCATCGCTGAGTTCCCCGAGACCCTGGTGCCCATGGCCACCGTGCCGACGGATGTGGGCGCCTTCCTGAAGGCGTTCCGCACGGTGCTGCCGTTCGCGTCGACCGATCCGACGCGGGCCGTGACCAACGGTGTCTTCTGGCACGAGGAAGCCCACTCGCTTGCGGCCACCGATGGCCGGCGTCTGAGTGTGCTCCACCTCGACGGGCTCGCCCTGGGACAGGATTTCATCCTGGCGCCCACGAAGCTCCTGGCCAACGGCATCCTCGAAGGCGCTGAGGGCACCCTCGGCGTGACGGTGGTGGCGGAACGCCCCTGCCTCGATGTGACCTGCGGTCCCTGGCACTATCAGGCTCGCGGCGTGGATGGCCAGTACCCCAACTACCAGATCGTGATTCCGGCGGACGTGGGCCAGTTCGTGGCCACCGTCGAGATCGCGGCGGCAGACCTGCCGCTGGTACGCTCTGCCATCTCCCGGCTGATGACTGACAGCAACTGCGTCGTCCACATCTGCGCGGTCCCCGGCGGAGCGCCGTACCTGGTGAGTGCCGTTGCCGATGCCGGCGGTGAGCGTGCCCATGTCGAGCTTGCCAACAGCCGTTGCCGCACCGACGCGATCCAGGTGCAGGCGGTCAATGGCCATTTCCTGCTCGAATGCCTGGAAGCCGGGTTCCTGACCCTACGTCTGCCCCCGGACTGCTCGCCCTGGCTGTGTACGGGAGAGCGCCCGGGACTCCACTGCCTGATGCCCATGAACGAACAGAACCAGGATGTCGCGGCCTTCGTGGCCGGACGCCTCAACCCGGGAGAACACACCATGCCCCCTGAGAACCAGAACGCCCCTGCGGCCGAGACTGCCGCCGCCACC
>CAIZKT010000529.1:0-7488 GCA_903933565.1 uncultured Victivallales bacterium
CGCCCCTTCGGGGCTGAAGAGGCAGAGGCGAACCCGCGACTTCCGCGGCTGGGGGTGCCGCCGCGAAACGGTAGCGATGGGATGGCGGATCGAGATTGAAATCGGGATCGAATCGACGGGGGGACTCGGACACTGCGTCCCCCCTCGTCTCTCGACCCGCCACGGCGGGCAGGCCCTCGACCCTCTGCGGTTCTCAGACAAGCAAACCCCCACGGAGCTGACTTGCGCCCCCCGCTAGGCGTACCTCTTGAGCCGGAACGGATGGACGGTATACTTTGCCGATCGACGTCGGCGCGGCTCCAGACCGGTTCCTGAATGACCAGCGGAGATGACACCATGGCAACTCTGACCATAAAGCCAGCCAAGGCCTGCCAGTGGGACCAGCTTTCACTCGGCGAGATCATGATCCGCCTGGACCCCGGCGATGGGCGCATTCACACCACCCGCTCCTTCCAGGTCTGGGAGGGCGGCGGCGAGTACAACGTGGCCCGTGGTCTGCGGCGTTGCTTCGGCCTGCGTACGGCCGTGGTCACCGCCATCGCGGACAACCCCGTGGGCCGACTGCTCGAGGACCTGATCCTGCAAGGCGGGGTGGATATGCGGCACGTCAAGTGGCTCCCCTTCGATGGCGTGGGCCGCGACTGCCGCAATGGCCTTAACTTCACCGAGAAGGGCTTCGGCGTCCGCGGCGCCGTAGGCTGTAGCGACCGGGGCCATACGGCGATCAGCAAACTCAAGCCCGGCGATATCGACTGGAAACGCATCTTCAAGGACGAGGGCGTACGCTGGTTCCACTGCGGTGGCATTTTCGCGGGCCTGGGCGAGCACACTCCCGAGGTGGCCATCGAGGCCATGGAATGCGCCAAGGAAAACGGCGCCATCATTAGCTATGACCTGAACTACCGCGCCAGCCTCTGGAAAACCATCGGCGGCACCAAGCGCGCCGCGGAAGTCAACCGGCGCATCGCCGGCCTGGTCGACGTGATGATCGGCAACGAAGAGGACTTCACCGCCGCCCTGGGCTTCAAGGTCGCAGGCGTGGACGAGAATTGCGGCGGCCTGGACCCGGCGAGCTTCAAACAGATGATCGCGCAGGCCGTGGCGGCCTTCCCGAACTTCAAGGCCGTGGCGACGACGTTGCGGGAGGTCCGCAGCGCTACCCTCAACGACTGGGGCGCGGTGCTCTACTACGATGGGCAGTTCCACGAGTCAACTCCGCGGCCAGGACTGGAGATTTTTGACCGCGTCGGCGGCGGCGATTCGTTCGCCTCCGGCTTGATCTACGGCTTTCTGGCCGGCCTGCCGCCGCAGGAGTGCGTCGAGCTCGGCGCCGCCCACGGAGCCCTCGCCATGACCACTCCCGGCGACACCACCATGGCCACGAAGAAAGAAGTCGAAACCCTGGCCAAAGGCGGCAGCGCCAGAGTCCAACGCTGAATGGATAACGTATGATTCTCCATCTGGCCCAAGGCGTAGTGGTCAACCTCTTCGTGCTGTTGGGCTTTGCGGCCTTGTGCGCCATGGTCGGCGCGCACGCCGCCAAGCTGGGACGGACGATTCCGGCCTGGACCAACGGACTCCTGTTCGGCTTCATGGCGGTCGTGACCATGCTCGTCCCCGTCCGCACGGCCCCCGGCGTGATCTTCGACTGCCGCTCGGGCGTGATCGGTACGGCGGCGCTGATGGGGGGGCCGCTGGCAGCGCTGATGAGCCTGCCGCTGCCGTGCGGTTACCGCCTGCTGCTCGGCGGCAGCGGCACGTTGCCGGGCATGTGTGAGCTGATCCTGCCCGCCATTTTCGGCAGTTTGCTTCACCTGCGTCTGCGACGGTACCAGGAGTCCCTCCATCTCGGGCAGATTGTCGCCGCCAGCCTGTGCGTCACCATCGCCACAAACGCCACCATCTTAGCGCTGATCACCTTCTGCATGTCGAACCACGCCATCGAAGTCGGGCCGGCAGCGGCCCTCCTACTGACGACTAACACGGTCGCCTCGATGTCGCTGTTGAGCGCGCTGATCACCCTTGAGCGACAGCACTTTCTAGCGGTTGCCAAGATCGCCGACAGCGAACGCCGGATGCTGCACTCGCAGAAAATGGCCGCCTTGGGGCAACTCGCCGGGAAGGTTGCCCACGACTTCCTCAACGCCCTCACCGCCATCTTGGGCAACGCGCAGATGGCCAAGGACCAGACCGCTGGCACCCCGCGGGTCGTGGCCCTGATGGACGACATCATCGCCACGGTCGCACGCATCGCTCACTTCAGCGGCGAACTGATGGCCTTCTCCATGCCCAGTCCGCCGCGCACGCAACGCCTGGCGCTGAGCACGTGTTTCGTCGGGATCGAACAGATCCTGGCGCGGACCCTCGGCGCTGAGATCAGCGTGGCCTTCCAGGCAGACCCGGCGGCCGGCATCGTCGAGATGGACCCGGAACTGCTGCAACAGGCCATCGTGCATCTGGCCGTCAATGCCGGAGAGGCCATGTCCGGTCGCGGCCGCCTGATTATTGCGGTGGCGCCCGCCAACCTCTCGGCCGTCGAGAGCGAACGCCTCCAAGCCGGCGTCCGCGCCGAGAACCGCCACCGGGGCCCCTTCGCCCTCCTCTCCGTCCAGGACACGGGCTGCGGCATGACGCCAGAGACCGTCTCCCGCATCTTCGAGCCCTTTTTTACGACCAAGAAGAACCGGCGAAACGCTGGCTTAGGCCTGTGTACCGTGTACAACATCGTGCAGCAGCATGGCGGGCACCTCGACGTCCAGTCTGAGCCCGGCCATGGCGCCACCTTTCTGATCTACCTTCCGGTCGTGGCCTGATGGCCCGATGACGAGCGCAGTGGAGACGAACGCAGCCATGCCGACGCACCTGCCAGACGCCCCGCCCCGAGCCGTCTTCCACGAGCCCGTCCGCAACCTGCCCCTGAACGCCGATGCCGACGTCATAGTCTGCGGCGGCGGGCCGGCGGGCACCGCAGCGGCCCTGACCGCGGCTCGCGCCGGAGCCCGCACCCGGCTCTTCGAACTGCAGGGCAGCCTCGGAGGCGTCTGGACTTCCGGCTTGCTGACCTGGCTCTTTGATTTCGATCAGCCGGGCCTCACCCGCGAATTGGCCCGCCGCCTCGATCAGGGTTCCGTGCGCGCCGTGGTCCGCCCCAGTATGTTCACCTACCACCCCGAGGACATGCGACGGCTACTGGAGGAGTTGTGCGAGGTCGCTGGCGTGCAGACCCTCCTGCACAGCCGCGTGGCCGCGGCGTACCGCGACGGCCGTCGGCTCACCACCGTGGTCACCGAGTCCAAGTCCGGTCGGCAAGCCTGGCAAGCGCCCGTCTTCATCGATTGCAGCGGCGATGGCGACCTTGGAGCCCAGGCCGGCTGCGGCTGGGATTTCGGGCGCGGTGATCCCGAGGGCACCTGCCAACCCATGACGCTAAACGCCTTGGTTGTGGTCAAGGACGCCGCCGACCTCGCGGACTGTATCTCGTTCTATCAGGGCCGTGACGCGCACCTGCCAGCGGTGGAATGCTTCCAGCGCGAGATCCGGCGGGCGGGTTGCGAGACCTCCTACGGGCACCCGACGTTGTTTCAGGCGCGCGGCAACCTCCTCACCTTTATGATCAACCACGAGTACGGGGTCAAGCCCTTCGATGCGACGCAGGTGAGCGCGGCGACCCTCCGGGCGCGGGCCGAGATCCACCAGGTCGCGGCCGGGCTGCGTGCCCTGGGCGGGCGCTGGGAGGGCTTCCAGGTGGCTGCCACCGCCGAGCAGATCGGGGTACGCGATGGCCGCCGCCTGCACGGGCTCTACACCGTCTCTCGCGCTGACCTGGTGGCAGGGGCACGCCACCCCGATCCCGTCGCCCGCGTGACCTTCGGAGTTGACATCCACGCCGCCACCCGCAAGAAGAACCAGGCAGAACCCATCTCCCACGGCGACCTCAGAATGAAGCCCTACGACATCCCGCTGCGGGCGCTGATCGCACGGGATGTCGACGGCCTGCTGATGGCCGGGCGCTGCATCAGCGGCGACTTCATCGCCCACGCCAGTTACCGGGTTACCGGCAACGCCGTCGCCATGGGCGAGGCGGCTGGGGCGGTCGCGGCGCTCGCCGCCCGCCAAGGTCGGCCAGCGCCAGAAGTGCCCTGGGACGAGGTCGCCGCGCTGCTCCGTAGCCTGAGAACTCCCTACCTCTGAGAAGCCGCAAGGAAAGCGCCGCCGCCGCGGGCGTGGTCACAGTCCGACCTGTCCGAAGGCGAGGGCCCGCCGCTACGGACGCCGCCGTCGGCCGATCAAGACGCGGTTCATGGGCGTCACCTCCGCCGGGATCGTGGTCCAGCGCACGTGGTAGCCGGCCCGTTCGAGTCGGTAGGTGCGGTCCACGTCGTGGGCCAGGGCATGGCCCAGAGCCAGTTGCACGGCCAGCGGGGCGGCGCATGGTTTCCGGGGGTAACAGCACGGCAACACCGCGAGGCTGCCGCCCGTAGCGATGGCGAGGTCCACGCACTGGTCGGTCAGCGTCCCGCAGGCATGGGCACTGACGATGGCAGTACCCGGAGCCAGAGCGTCCCGCAGCGTCTGTATCCTGGCCGTGCGGAAGGACACCTTCTCCTCAATCCACGGTCCGACCTGTCGGGCGCAGGCGAGCAACTTGGCGTAGCTGGGTGGTTCTCGCTCGTCGGTCAAAAGGACCCGCTGCACGCGCCGCTCGAACAAGGCGAACAGAATCCCCAGCAGGCCGTGGCCGCAGCACAGATCCGCCATCTGCTCTGCCCGCACCTCACCCCGAATGCACTCGAACAGCTCGCCGCACTCCAGGATCTCCTTGATCGGCAGCACCCGTACCGCCGCCAGCGCCCGCACCAAGCGGTCCTGCAGGCTGTCGGACGCAAAGACGCGCTCCGCCAGAGCCTGCCCAAGATTGGAGCGCGAAGCCATCCACGACCGGTCGCCCATCTCATTCAGTTGTCGGAAAAACCGGAACATCGCGCATCCCCGTTGCCGCCACCCTTGCCATGGACCGCGGACGATCCGAAGTCAGAACTCTTACTCCGAAACAACGGTTCCGCGCGTAACTGCTATACAAAGGAGGCTCTTGCAGAACCCTCGGCTCGCGGGCGCCTTCGCGCCTGTGGCCGCTCGCCCTCCATGGTGGTTCGCGAACCACTCTGGGGTTCCACAAGGGCCTCGTCAGAATGGAACTCTGGTCGAACGTACTGCCGCGTGCCCTCACGTCCTCGGGTAGCCTCACGGCCGGCGCAGGCGCAGCATCTCCGTTGCCTGCGGGGCGAGCGTCAGGCTCAACTTACCGTCAGTCATGCTCACGGCACTGTCGGCAAGCACGGACGTCGCGCCCGCGGCGCCTTCCATGGCCAGGGCCTTGAGGTCGACGGCCAACGTGGCAACTACGGCCTCCTGGGCCGGGTTGTGTACGACCAGGAAGACCTCCGGCGCACTGCCGAAGCGCTCGATGCGCACGCTGGCCGGCTCGGCGCGGGCGTAGGTGACGGGTTCCCAGCCGGCCTTGGCCAACTGCTGCAGCGGCCCGGCCACGCGCTTCATGGCGGCGACGTCATTGCCATGGCCGGGATAGATGCCGTGCAGCAGATGCCAGGGCAGCTCCCATTCGGGCCGAGGCTTGTACGGCAGGTCGGTGCACGGCTTGCGGTAGGCGATAGCGCGAATGTAGTCCGGGTCCGCAAACTGGGTGTGCTCGGCGCCGAAGATGTCGAGGTAGGGAGCGGCGAAGGTCAGCCACGCAGGGGTGGTGCCCCACGAGCAGTTGGCCATCAGCACCAGGCCGCGGGCGTGCATGGCCTCGGCCAGGTCACGGACCCACTCCAGCGAACCCCAGACGGCGGGCTGCACGGGCACGTGTTCAGAGGCGGAAAAGCAGAGGGGCAGGCGCGAGTACGGAAAGTGCTCGCGGCGGTAGTTGGCGCGACTCATCTGGCCGTAGCCGCAGAATGAGTCCAGGCCAATGCCGTCGTAGCGGGCGCCAGCCTTGACGGCGGCCGCGAGCGCCGGATCGAGGATGTCGGAGAGGTTGAAGGCGCCCTTGCCGGCGGGGATGTCGGGGGCAAGGTTGCAGCCGAGGATGGCACCCCACTTGCTCTTCTGCATCCAATCGAACTGCCCCGTGCTGCAGTAGGGCTGGTTGCCGGAGTCGAGTTGCAGCGAGCGCTGCACGACTTGGGCCGTGGTGCGGATGCGTTCGGCCACGGGCGCCTCCTTGCCGCTCAAGGGGTAGACACGGTAGGGCAAAGCCTCGACCGCAGCCAGTTCGGCGGCGTCGCCGGCATTCAGGCGCTGGAGACGGGTAAGCACCTCGTCGTAGGTCGGCGCGCGGTCGAAGTCCTCCATGGTCTGCTGGTAGGTCTCTGGCTCGATGTAGTACAGCGCCAGCGGGCCGTTGGCGTTGTCCCACTTGACCGCATCGTGGTTGAGCGGCCCCCAATGGAAGGCGAAGCCGGCGTCCAGGGCGCCCTCGGTCTTGGCGACGTCGCCCCACACATACCAGCCGCCCTCGCGCGGGGCGCGCCGGGTGAAGAAGTCCGGGTAGAGCGTGTAGTAGCGCTGCAGCGCCGCACGGAAGCCCCAGGCCGGGTCGTGCCGGTAGAGGACGAAGTGGAACGGCGCGGTGGCGAGCGAGCGTCCGTCCGCCGCCTTCTCGGGGATGAGGGCGAAGTCCGCCGCGATGTAGAACAGGCGCAGGCCGGGGCTGCAGGCGATACGGTGCACCACGGGTTCGTCCATGCGCACGGCCAGGGTCAGCCCGCCGCGGCCCGGCAGCGAGACGGCGCCGAGGGGGTACTTGGAGTGCGCGCCGTTGGTGCCGTAGTCGAGGCCGGTCTCGAGGTTGGAGTACTCCTCGGTGCGGCCCTGCGCGGCCCGCGCCGCGGCGACGCTGTCCCACCACTGCCAGGGCCCGGCGCTCAGGGGCAGGGCGAAGTACACGGTCACCGCCCGGTCCTGGCCGCGCCGGTCGGTGATGGTACCGCGGATGTCGATGGTGCCACCGGTGCCCTTGATCTCGGCCTTGAGGTCGAGGCCCAGGGCTTCCAGCCGGGCGTCCTGGCGGGCCGAGTTCGGGCCGGCCGTGAAGGTGCCGCCGGCCGCAACCGGCGGCTGGTCGGTGGCCGCGTCGCGGACCAGCAGGCCGGTCGGGGCGCTGGTCGCGGTGCCGACGGCGACGCCATCGATCTCGGCCACGGTTCCGGCAGGGCTGAGCTGCAGACGGAGGCCGTCATCGGTAGCCACCGGCAACGCCGGCTGGGGGGGCGCCGCGGGCCCTGCCGGGGCAGCCGCCAAGGCCGATCTCGCGTAGATCACCGTGTCGAAAACCGCGGCGGTCTCGCCGACGCCCTCGACGGCAAGCTCGGCGAACTCCCAGCGGCACGAGTGCGCCTGGCTGGGCGGGACGGAGTAGAGGTAGAGATCCAGTTGGCGGATGGCGGTGCGCTGGATGGAGAGCAGCCACGCGTTGATGTCGAC
>CAIZKT010000530.1:0-24670 GCA_903933565.1 uncultured Victivallales bacterium
GCGGTGGAGGCCCACCGCATCTCCACCATACCGCGGTGGAGGCCCACCGCATCTCCACCATACCGCGGTGGAGGCCCACCGCAGTACCTCCCGGCGGTGCCCGCTCTCTTGCGCCAGAGGGCGTGTCGGAAGCGCGTCCTCCTGGCGCGCGGGAGAAGCCGGATTCCTTCCGTCCCGGCGCGGCGGGCAGACTCGGGGTCGGCGACCGCGAGCCGATGGCCGGACCGCCGCCGGACCGCCGGACCGCCGTGGGCCAAGATGGCGAGGGGTGGGAGGGGCGGGGGGGCCTGGGGCCGTCAGGAATTGGGAGTCTAATCGGTATACTCCTCAGCCCCCGCCCGTTTCTGAAAATTTCCAGAAAAATCAGGCGGGGATGGAGTGGAGCCGACGAAGACCTTTACCGCCGTTTGCACTGCGCCGGGCGGCAGGAGGCGCTGGAGGAGGTTGGGAGCTGTCGCCTGCTTCGACAATTTGACGCAATCGACGCAATTGGCGGAACGCTGCTATTCCATCGAATTCGTCAAATTGTCGAGAGGGTACGGAGGCCAGGCGGGGCGGTTGCCATGGCCTTCATTCCTTGTTGTGAACCTGCGGGTTGACCTCGAACCGGGGCGACGGCTTGCGTCCGGGGGTACTCTCGCGCTCGGGCGCGGCCAGGGGGCGGCAGTAGCCGGCAGACGCCAGCGCCGCGACCGCCGCCTCCGTCTCTTCAGATGAGCGCAGCCCCAGTGCACGTTGCATCTCGGAGATGGAGAAATCCATCAGGCCGTCCTTGCGGATACGACTCAGCACCCGGCGGGCGCCTTCCGGCAATTGGTGTGATTTCATCGCCTGCTGTGCCCGCTGGGCGTGCATGGCGAAGTAGGTGGTCAGGACGATGGAGTTCCGCATGTGGTGCTCCTCGATCTGCTCCGAGCCTTCGCAGCAGGCCGCGATCAGGGCCAGCCGCAGCGCCTGTGCCGGGAAACGTGCGGCAAAGTCCAGCATCTTAACCAACGCCCCGCCGCCGCCACTCTGCGACTCGACCTTGTCGTGGAACTCCACCCAGATCCCCTTGGCGTCCGGGCTCAACCCCACATACTGCGGCTCCGCGCGTTCCCAGGCGTTGTCAAGCAGTCTCTCCACCAGCCCGGTGTACTCGCTGCAGACGGTCGGGTCGACCTCCCGCTCGGAGTATGCGCGCTTCAGGTGGCCGTCGGGGTCCCGCCTGCCGACCCAGGAGTCAGGAACGCAGAAGATATTCCTTGACATGTAGCCGCTGTCGAAGAGGTCCGCGCTTTCGCCTAGCTTCCGCAGATAATCGGTCTGAACCAGAAGAAGGATGCCCTCACACGGCCGTTCGACGGTCTCCGTGGCCCGCCCCGACCGTTTCTTGCGCAGCGGTGAGCTGCCATCAAATGCACGGATATGGATGTCCTCGCGCGTCTCGCCGCCGGAGTACAACCCCAACATCAGCTTGAGGAAAGTTCTGGCGTCGTCCGTGAATACCCCTACCAGGCCGCCAGTCTCAACCATGAGGTCGCTGATCGCCTCGGGCGTCGCGTCCTCAACCAGGAACGCGGGGTTACGCAATCCTGCCCGTTCCGCCTCTATCTCGGTGAGTATCTGCTCCATTTCCGCCTCCAGGCGTTGCGCCTCCCCCGGCTTTGTCTTCGGCGACGCGGATGCCTCTTCCAGCGCCTTCAGCCGTCTCTCCTTCCTGAGCAGCCTGCGCCTGGCACGCTGGTACTCCTGCTCGCGGCCCAGAATCCACGCCTGGATCGGGGCCATGGCCGGCGTGAACAGGGAGCTCTTTCGTTCGCCCCGCGCCATGAAGATGAAACTGTAGAGATTCCCGCGCCCCTCGACTCCTCTTTTCACCCGCACATACACATCCCTCCCGACGCAGACCCCGGCCACGGTGAGTACGCTCAACGCGGCGGCCTCCATGGGTACGCGTATGGTCTCGGAGATCTCGACTGCCATGGGTCCCAGCGCTGGCGGCATGGCGTTGAGGGGAAACGGCGGAAGCGGCTCAAAGGTGACTCCCTCGTCCAGGTCCGGCCAAGAAGTAAGAGTGCTCACTTCCTGATCCCGTGGATCATCCTGCTGCCGGGCAGGGGGCCGTGCTTGACGGCTGTAGGCCGACCGCAGGGCCGCCCGCGCCTCGCTCTGCGCCAAGGGCGGTTTGCAGTTCGCGGCGAAGGTCATGACGTGCGCCTCGGCGGTGGCGGCGTCCAATTCAGCGTCCCGCAACTGGCACGCCAGTTGGAACGCCTTGTAGTTCCGCTCGCCCTGCCGCGCCCCATTCAGGATCAGTGCGGCAACAGACGGGGGTATGTCGCCCTTGGCCGTGGCCCCTTGGCGGTCCGCGGTGGCCGCCGCTGGCGCCATCTCGGCCCCAACCGGCAGCCATGCAGGGTTCCAGTCCAGGAGGGGTGCATCCTGCTTCACCCCGTAGACTCCCCCGGAGTGGTGCACCGAAGGCGGGGCACAGACCTGCCGTCCCCCGCTCAGCAGATCCCATCCCTCCCCCTTCTGCGACCGCGGTGCTGTGGTCCCTTCCGGTACTTGGAAGTAGGCGTGGAACCGCCCAGGCGGGGCGTTATCCCTGGCAACCATGTAGGTTTGGGCGGCGTCGGGGTGTATGCCCAGCCACGCCACCCCGAGGGCCGGATCGTCGAAGTCCAGTACTACGACCCCCGATGCCTCGCCCGTCAGGATTCCCAGATTCGGGCACTCTCCGTTCGCCCAGTACCGACTCACCTCCTCCGGCGACAGGCGGAGCGTTGGCCAGTCACGCAGCCCTGGCAGAGGACGCTTCCCCGTCCCGGGATCATCCTGGATCGGTGGCTGCAGGGGCACGACTCGCCACCCGCGCGCGGTGTACTCGGGCACCGCCTCGATGAAGCTGGCGCCGCTCGGGCGCATGGTCAGGCCTTTATCAACATGTTCCATGTCTGAACTCCTACCTGCTTGTGTTCTCGTCGGCACCCTTGCACAAAGGCAAGGGCCATACTGAGCCCATGACTGCCGAACTCACCATGGGCGGTGCGGAGCGGGCGCGCATCAGGATGCGTGAGCTTGCTCTCCGCCGGCTGTCGCCACCGCGGTACCTGCAGCCACACCCAGGAGGAAGATCACCGTCTCCATCTCGGTTAGGTCCCCGGCCAAGCAGGTCGCCCGGCGCCGGCCGTGGTCGGAACTCGTCCGCAGACTCCAGTAGGTCTTTCCGTCCAGTACGCGCTTCTCGATCCCGGTCTCGATGTCAACGGCACCCAAACGCCGCTGCGGTGGCTTCGAGCAGATGCTGCTGCACTTCACCTCCAGGTCCCCATGCACAAGGATGCTCCTGCCTCCCACGAGTACCTGGGCGAAGGCTTCACCCGGGACACCCGTGGTTGCCAGTAGCCGGACGTGGGGGGCGTACACTCTGTTGATCAGGTTCTCATGCGTCGTATCCATCGTTCCACACTCCTTCACTCCGCGATCCCGTGCCTTGCCAGCTCTTCGACTTGTTCCAGGTCGTACCGCACGCGCCGCTGCGAGTAGCGAATGCGAGTGACCTTCCCTTCCCGCGCGTACCGCTCCAGGGTGCGGATGCATACCCCGAGTACCTCTGCTGCGCGCTTGGCGGTGCCCAGTCTGCGCCTGGCCCCGGCCCCTGGCGTCAGCTGGCACGTGCGGAGGACAGCCCCGCGCTGCTCCTCCGAGACCGTTGGGTCGCCTCGGAGGATCCGTTCGATGACCTGCATTGTTGGCGTTTCCACTTGCTTACCCTTTCGTTCTGAAGTTGACGCGTTCCGCACGACAGTTCGTGCGCCTGTATGAAGGATAGCGGCCGCGCCGGGGGTGAAAGGGGGTTTCACCCCCGATTTTCTGGGAGGCGGAGAAGGCGGGTGGATCATCCCGCATGGAACCCTTGCCTGGGGCGGTGGAGGGGTCCAGGAGTCTACGCGGTGCCAGGTGCTGCGGGGGGCAGGCAGCCTTCGTCACGCATCGGCGCAGTTCTGTGTGGCACGAGGCAGAGTGGCGCCTGCGGATGCAGCCGGTCACTCCGTGATGGCGTGGTTCGCCACCGCACGACAGGGCACAAAAGCGACTCGGAGAGGCGCTTTGTAGTGGGCGTGGAACCAGGCCGTCCTGCCTGGCTGAATCCGCCACGCGAAGCCGACATGAGGAAGCCGTCAGCTAGGGACGGACACAGCAGCCTGGGCGACCGACGGGGCCGAACTCATCCGGTTTCTACCAACGCCCGGTGATGTGGCGGAGGACACCAAGCCAGACATCGTCCGGGTCATGCATCCAGAGGGGCGTGCCCCTTGCCGGAGGCGGCTCAGCCAACGGCGGAATGGGTGGTAGCTCAGCCGAGAGAATGTTGTGAGCGCCAATACCGGCGTTCTTGAACACCGTCAAGACGGTCTCGGTGCTGAACGGACCGGGGCGGTTGCCACGCACCGCTGCAGCGATGCGCGACACAGGCCTCTCGATCACCTCGCCGGTCGCGGGGTCACGGGCGTTCAGGGCCACGTCTTCGACGACCTCGCTCTTCCACTTGGCTGTGGGGTGGTCGCGTCGGTACTGCCTGGCGTGGTGCAGCCAGATGATGTTCCGGCGCGCTACCCACCCGAACCCATGCACGCGGTCGCCCGCCGCGTCCTTCGTCGCTTGCCCGACATTTGCCAGGTGTGCCCGCATCTCCATACCCGCCACCGCCAGGGGCTCCCACTCGGCCAGCAGGCGAATCCTGCGCGCCCGCTCGACATCATGAATCGCCAAGCACAGCGCCTGCAGGTCACCCCTTCGCCATCGCGCCCACGCCGACATGACCCCAAACACGCCGTCCCCCTGCTCTTTCTCCGCTCCCCATAGGCCGGCCGCCATCGCCTTCACCATCTCACGATGGAGGTCGGGCTTCCCTCTTTTCCCTTCCTGCTGCCCGGCCGATCCGGCCGATGGGCTAGCCCCCGCGGACAAGACGTCGGTGAGCAGTCGCGCCAGGGGCTGCCGATCGTCTCCGATCATGCGGAGCATGGCGAGGATCGCGTCGGCCGTGAGGGACTCCAGGAGGACGTCAAGGTCGGTGAAGGATAACCCCTCGTGGTACCTCATTATGTCTCGCGCCCTGAAGCACAACGCCGCCTTGATCCACGCATAGACACACTGTTTGCAGGGACTCCTGTCGCCTGCCATCCCGAAGTAGACCTCGGAAAACCCGCAGAGGCACTTCGCTTTTCCGTGGACTTCGCGGTACCGCTTGTTCTCCCCGACGAGAACGTGCAGGTAGTCCCGTACCTCGTTGATCGCCCGAATCTCTCGCGCCATGGTCTTCCACCCGAGCGGTCGCCAGGAAGCTCGGCTGGCACTGGGGCACCGCTCAAGCAAGTCCAGCAACTGAACTACGTCGCGAGCGTCTGCAAGCGGCACCGTAACCAGCCCCAGGATACTCTCCTTCACGGGGTCTGTGGGTGGCGGGAGGACATCGAAGACCGGGTAGTTCATGGAGTCGTCCGCCGCAACTCTGGGAACCACAGACCGGGAGAATCCAAGTTCCGGCACGTACTCGAGCCCCTCGCCCGGCAGGTCTACGAGTACACTTCCGCCTTCGCTGGCACCATGTCGGGGGTCGGTCGTCATTGCCTCGATCTGCCGCCGATCCCGGTCAACAGCCGTCTCCACCATGCCAATCCACTTCCGCAGAACCGAAAGGATGTGCTCTGGCATGCCAGCCCCCTCAGTCGGAGACGAAGGAGTGGCCGAGCGTCGCTCGGACGCAGGCCCTGTAGTCTCCAAGTCTGGGCTCACTCCACCAGCGCCTTGGCGATGGCGTCGGGAACGTCGCCGTAGAACTCGATACTGATCTTGGTGGCCAGGTCATCGGGCAGATCGAAGAGCTGCCGGCGCGAGGAGATGGGCATGAGCAGTAGCGCGGCGCCCTTTTCCACGGCCAGTTCCGCGACGGCCACGGGGTTCGGCAGCATCTCGATGGAGCCGCCCAGGTTCAAGGCCCCAGCGACGATCAGGCCGCCCCGCGTGCTGCGCTCGATCAGGCCGCTGCACAGGGCCACGAGCACACCCAGCCCAAGCCCTTGCCCGGAGCGGTCGTTGTCGACGGCCCGGAGCTGCACGGCGAACTCGTGGCTGCGCGGGTCGCGGTCGCCCACCAACTCCTTTGCCCGTGTATACAGGTTCTGCTCCGCATAACGCACGCACTCGCGGAAGGGCGGCGGTATGGGCGCGTTGAGGACCTTCGCGCCGCTGCCGGGGCCGGCGGTCGCCTCGATGCGGTAGAGGGATGGTGCGCCGCCGTCGCCGCCCGGCGACACGGCCCAGACCTGCCCCGGCGGCAGGGGATCGGTGTCGATGGCCTCGTCGCTGTGGAGCTCCGGCGTCGAGACGAACTGCTCAACACCGTCCACCCCCACGAAGTAGCTGAAATGAGTGTTGCGGAACTCGGTCCGCAGGCAGCGCTTCTGCTGTTCCTTCACTCGCCGCCGGCATTCCAGCGCGGCGCGCACGACCGCTTCCAGATCTTCGTCAGGGACCGGCATGGCCGGGTCCGGGTAGAGCAACCTCAGCAGGCCGCTCACGGTCTTGTTGACCGCCTCGATGTCGCGCCCGCTGAGGGCGCCGCCCCAGTTTACGCGGCCCTGGAGAACCCCGACGCGGCTGCCGTCCCGAAGCTTGTTCCAGCACTCCGAAAGGAAGTCGCTGACCAGGCCGAAATGGTTCGTGAGGTGCTCATTCGGGTTCAGCTTCACGAACTCCCACCCCGGCACATAGCCGTGGATGCGGTCCATGAACGCCGTGTCGTTTCGCATTTCCGGCGGCAGGGGGCTGAGCAGGTGGCCGATCCGTTGCTGCTGTGCCACGTCCACCTCGAAGTTGCCCACCATGGCGATGCCGCCCGACGCTCGGATGCTCTCCTTGCCCCGCGAGAACTCGCCCGAGGCCATGTAGCCCTTCATGATGTTGACGCCGTCCTTCTGGTCGAAACTGACGCCGCTGATCTCGTCGAAGCAGACGACATCATAGAGGCACACCAGCCCGCGCTGCCCGTTGGCGTTGTTCACGAACATCTTCGCCACCGTCGCCTTGCCGCCGGAGATCAGGTGCGAGTAGGGCGATATCTGCTGGAACAGGTGGCTCTTGCCGGTCCCACGGGGGCCAAGCTCGACCAGGTTGTAGTTGCGCTCCACGAACGGCACCATCCGCAGGAGGGCGACCAGCTTGGCCCGCTCCGACAACGCCCCCGGCTCCAGCCCGACCGACCGGATCAGCAGATCGCGCCACTCGGTGGTGGTGAACTGCGTCCGCCCCCGGCAGAGCGCCCCGAGCACGTCCGCCTTCGAGAGCTGGATGGGCCGGAGCGCGTCGACGGCGAACGGGCGCCCGCTGCGCTCCTCGGCGATGGCGGAGTCGTAGGTGAGGGTGACCTCGGCGTAGAAGCCGTCGATGAGCATGCGCTCGTGTTCGCGGACCAGTTCGTCGCGGATGCGAACATCGCGGAGTTGCAGGCTCGGGAGCTCCACCAGGAAGCAATCGTTCTTGGCATCCAGGCGGGCCTTGACCAGGTCGATCAGCTTCACCGATCCCTTGTCCCGCGCCCGCGCCTTGAACAGCTCCTCAGACCCGGTGCGGACACTGCGGTCCTGGAGCTGACGCTCCACCACCTGCAGGCCTTCCTCGATCTCCTTCTCGTCGACGGTGGCGCAGTAGCGGCCCAGCAGGAACTCCACCACGTAGGTCGGCACGGGGTACTGTCGGCTGTAGCGGCGCACCAGGTCTTTACGCACGAGGAATCCCTCGAACGCCGACGCCGCCAGGCGATCAAGACGGTCCAGTTCCATGGCTAATCCTCGCCTCCCACGGTCGTCGTCTCTTTGCAGAACACTTTGCCGGCGGCATCGACCAGCACGAGGCTGGCGACCGTGCCCTTGAGGTCCTCATCCTTGACGAGCAGGCCCACTTTGCCCTCGGCGTCCACCGGTTTGGGTTCCGTGATCGACGACGCGGCGTCGCCCGCTTTTGTCCGCAGGTCCGCCCGGAGCCCGGCCCCGGCCGCATCCGTGACGATTCGGCAACGCAGCCCATGCCACTGGATGTCCACCACCTTGGCCGCCGCCACAGGACCGCCAGCAGCGCCCATGAACACCAGGTCCGGGACCAGGCACTCCTGTAAGCTGAGCCCGCCGTGGGCATACTCGCTGCCGGCGACGTAACAGGCGACCCCCGGCGCGTAAGCGAAGCGGCACACGGGGTTCCAGTGCCAGCTTGCCGTAGGATGATCCGCGTGGCTGGTGTCCTTCAGCGCGGCGCAGCGGCGCCAGCGGCTCTCGGCGAGGTATTTCGCCAGCTTCGCGGAGGGCAGGCCGCCGGGCATGAACAACCAGCCATGGTCCGTGACCACGCGGACTTTCTTCCAGCCGGCATCGAGCAGCTCCTGGACCCTATGGGCCACCAGATCGAGCTGCTCGGCGATCTGCGTGGCCAGCCCGGACTCCAGTGCATGCCCGAGTTCGTCGAAGCGGCCCGCCTCCGCCCAGGCGCGAGCGCCGGCTGCCGTCGGGTCGCCCAAATCCGCGGTCCCCAGGACTTGGTACCCCAGTTCGCCCAGGCGCTTCGCGAACCTGGCAGTGGTCAGCGGCTGGCCGCCGAGTTCCGGGGCGTACGTCTCGCCCGGCGCATGTCCCTGCAGTTCGCCGGAGAGGGGCGACACCGCGGGTTTCGCGGTAGCCGTAACCGTCGGCAGCGCCGCCCAGCGCCAGCCGGGGTGCAGCTCAAGGCCCTGCGCTGTCAGCATCTCGCCCAGGCGCTGCCCCAGATCGTAGCGGAGGCCGTCCACGAACAGGATGACCGTGCCTTCCTCGCCCTGGACTGGTGGTTGTGCAGGCAGCGGGTGCTGCCCGGCAAGTTGCTGCAGGCGGAGTGCCGCCTCCTCCAGCCAAGGCAAGTAGACCACCTGCAGGGCGGTCGCCACGGCCGCAGCATCCTCCGGGCTCTTCACTACCGCCAGCGCCTTCCAGGCGGCCTGGTCGGGCACGTAGGCGCCCTCGCGGTAGAGCCTCCCCATGTCCTCTGGCGTATCGCCGCCGATGGCCTTCTCGGTCTGCCGGGCGAGTGTTGCCAGGTGCTCCAGGGCCGCGGCCAGGGACGCGTGCCCCAGGCGCGCCCAGACCCACTGCCGGCGTGGCCCGTGTGTCGCTTCCAGCATCAGCAGCTTCTTGCGTGCTTGGGCCGGCGCCGCCTTCGCCAGTTCCCTCAAGGCCTGCCGCAGACCCTCCTCGAGCCTACGGTTCTCATCCGGCCAGGTCGCCGGCTGGAGCATGAGGGTACCCCGCGGCTTCGCCTGCTCCAAGAGAGAGGGCACCCCAGGGTACAGCCCCGGCGCCTCGGCGAAGCGTGCCCACGCGCCGCGCCAGGCCTCATCCTCGCAACGTCCCAGCTTCTCCGCCGCCGCCAACTCGCCGTCGCCTTCGGGATCGACACCGTAGGTGGCCTTACAGCGTGACCGGAATGCCTGCCACTTGGCCCCTGCCCATGCATAACGGGCACCGGCGCCGTCACTCAACCACAGGAGGATCTGCCGGTCGGTGTCCCCGACCATCAGCTTGTCGAAGTCCTCCGCCTCCAGCCGCCGGCCGCGGAGTTGCGCGAGGGGCGTCACCGCGAGCTGGCCGAGCGCCCCGGTCATTGCGTCGCGTGTCTGCCGGTCGCGCGCCACGTCCAGGCCGAGGCCGCCATCCTCGGAGACCAGGAACGCCTCGACCGTCCAGTCCTTGCCGTTCTTCTGCGTCCACACGGTGCCGCGGTACTGGAGTTCCACCAGCGGCTTCAGGGCGTCCGGGCACTCCTCCACGGCCCGCAGCGTCTGCCGGCTCACGCCGGGCAGGTAGAGGATCGGGACTGCACCCGGAGGCAGGGCAGATGCCGGCAGCGCCCGCTCTATCACGCAGCGCAGCCAGATCGCCGGGCCGATGCGGCGGACAGGATCGAATTCCCCCAGCGTTAGTAGCTCGGGAAGCAACGGCCGCAGGGCGTCCGCCACGGGGCGCCACTGCCCGTCCGGGTCGGCCCACAGCACCGCGGCCGGCGGTACCATGTCAGCGGGGTTACAGCGGCCGGCCTGGGTCAGCGAATCCCGTATGGCTTCGAGAAGTGTCACGCGACCGGCCTCCGTGCGGGCAGAACGACCTTCAGGTAGTCGTCGGTAGCCTCGAAGACCGCCTCGACGCCGTTCTGCTCGCGCATGAGTGGGATGATCTTCCGCCGAACTCCCATGCCGCGCGCGTCAACATACCCATAGTCCCGCAGAACGTCGGTGATGATAGGGTTCCTGGGCGAGCGTTGCCCGGCAACCATCTTCTCCACGGACATTGTGTTCGGGAGCGCGCCGGGGCTGACGATCTCCATGCGGTCGGCATACACGGTCACCTCGATCTCGGTTGAGCGAGTCCAGTCCCGGTGCGCCAGGGCGTTGGCCACGGCTTCCCGGATCGCCTCCTGGGGGTAGGACCACGCGGCCTCACGCCGCACCCCGTTGCCCAATACCGGCGCTTCACGGGAGACGAACGGGCGAATGGCCTCCGCGAAGGCTTCGATCAGACCTTCGCCGACAAACTCCCGAGCCCCTTCGCGCGCCCTGCTCCAAAGGCCGACCAGGGGGCCATCGAGAACCCGGTCCAGGCGGGCGTCATAGCTCTTGTCGGTGCTGTCGAAAACCTGGCAGCGCAGCCCCGCCTGCCGGAGGGTGCGGCGCGGCGTATTCCCGAATAGGACCAGCCCGGCAATCGTGCAGACCGACCCCGACCCCACCCCAGCGGTCATGAACCCCAGCGCACGGAGACGCCTTTCCCACTCCTGCTCTGTCTCCGGCAACTGCGGTTCGCGCAGCGCGTGCGTCAGATAGTCCGCGAGTCGCCTCACATCAAGAGCGGCAAAGCCCGCACCGGAGACCGGCAGCAACTCCATGTGCAGCAGTCCTCCCGCGGCGAAGAGGCGCGCCTGCTGTTCCCGACTCGCCAGCCGTGAGGTGCTTCCGACGCGGATGTAGATGTCTTCGCGCCCTTGGTGCCGCAGGACGTAAGGCTTGGTGGTCCCCTCCGTGAACGAGATGACGGCTACGCGCTTGCCGTCGTCGAACACGACCTCCTCGTAGAAGGGCAGGATCAGAGGGTGCACCTTCGCACCGAAGACCGCGTCCATGACCCACTCTTCAACGTTAGCACGCTGCAGCCCGCTCACCGTGCCGTCATCCTCGACCCCCAGGAGAACCCGCCCTCCCTTGAGGTTGGCCATGGCCACGACCTCCTTGGCCACCTGCTCGGGGCGTACGTCGTCGCGTTTGAACTCCACCCCGGAACTCTCGCCGGAAGCTATGACCTCAAGTAGTTCAGCACGAAGCATGGCTGCACCTCACACCAATTCTGCATTCAGAGTGATTGCTCTCTCGCCAAGCCGCCAAGCTCGCCAAGAAGACAGCAACCAATTGGAGACGAATTGGACACCGATCTGTTACCTTTGCGTCGTTGCGAGGGATCGTACTTGGTGCAGTGTGGTGAGGCACTTGCAGAACCCCGAGGCCAGCGTCGCCATCGGCCTGGAGCCGGCGGTCCGCACCGGTGCAGCCGGGGCTTCCGCCGTAGTCGGGGATACCGCGAACCCGCCCGCAACGGGCGTGGCATCGCGGGCTCCAGCACTGCCTCCGGCCCGTCGTGGTGGAGCGCGGGATCTCCGTATCCCGCGGCCGGGTTGCGGAGAACCCGGCTTCCAGGGGCGGGCCGGACATACCGAAGTGAGACTCGCGAGTCTCATACAAGGGGACAGGCGCGACCCTTGCGGAAGTCTGCGGGGTTCTGCAAGAGCCTCTGGTAGCATGGACTGCTTCATCAAGACCATGGAAACAGGCGTCCCCAGCCTGTGCCAAGGCATCTCGCCAGAGCAGGCCATTACCTGGGCATTGGCTGTTCATCACAGGTTGCCCCCCAGCTTCCCCATTCGCCAGATATCCCCCAGGCGGTACTTGCTGAGCCAGTGCTGCAGCTTCTCGGACTCCAGCCGGCGGAGTTCCGTGCCGGTGGGGCCGGGCTCCGTGATCAGGACCGAGTCCGCGTGCTCTGTGAGGGCGGATACCAGGGCATCCGAGTGCGTTGTCACAACCACCTGGGTCTGCTGCGACGCCTCCACCAGCAACTCTGCCAGGATCGCCAGGGCGTCGGGATGCAGGCCAAGTTCCGGTTCCTCGATGCACACGAGCGAAGCGGCACCGGGGCTCAACAGGACCGCCAGGAGCGCCAGGAAGCGGAGGGTGCCATCGGAGACCCGGGTCCCCGGTACCGGCGTGCGCAGGCCATCCTCGTGGAGGTAGATACGCTCCGGTGGTAGTAAGACCTGCGGGAGGCTGAGCCGGGCGGTCACCACGGCTGGTTTCGGCGGGGATGCACCTTTCCACAGCCACTCGCTGAGGCCCCCGCCGATACGAAGCGGATCGGCCAGGTCCGCCAGCGTCGCATGCAGCAGCTCCAGTGCCTCGATGAAGTTGGACTTGCCCGAGGCGTTGGGGCCGATCAGGACGTTCAACGGCGTCAGGGCGACTTCCGGGCTCTCCGGCCCGAATGACAGGAGGCCCTGCAAACGCAGACCGTGCAGGAACTGGTCATTCATGGTCTGCTGTCCTTTCCGGCCGCGTCGCGTGCGGCGCGCTTCTGCTCGGTGGTCAGGTGGATGTCGTTCAGGCGCTCGCCGGTGAAGATGTCGCCGGACCAGAACCAGGGGAACTCGCCCTGGGGCCGCATGGGCTCGGTGCCGCGGTCTTTGGACCAGTTGACGTTGGGCCGCCAGCGCAGGATGCCGGCGCCTTTCTTGCCGTTGGGCAGGTCGGAGGCCAGGAAGGGCCGGAGGTTCAGGCGCACGCCGTCGTTGATGTCCGGTTCCCAACCGCTGGGTTGCCGGGCCAGGGGCTTCCAGCGCACGAAGAGGTCGAAGGGCGGTTCGCCGGCCAGGATGGCCTCCAGGCGCTGTCTGAGTTCCACGGCGGCGGCCAGGCGGTCGTCGGCACCGTCCTCGCCGCGGCGAACGCCGTCCTCCTGCCGCGTGATCCAGTCGCCGAGGTAACTGTAGGTCAGGTTCTCCAGGGCGCGCCGGCCGGCGCCGTCGGGCGCGGCCAGGCGGTGGTAGTTCACCAGGGCGTGGAAGCCATCGCGGCGGCGGCCGTCCCAGATGTGCCAGACGAACGGGCGATGGTGGAACAGGCGGCAGTGCTGCTCGAAGAACTCGTCACGCAGCCAGGCGTCGAGATCGGTGGCCTTGGCGCCGCTGGGGGCGAGGAGCTGGCGCTCCAGGTCGGCCGACCAGGCCGGGCCGAAGGCGGCAGCAAGGACCGCGCGCAGGCGCTCCGCGGCCGTGCGTTCACCCCGGACGGAAGGGATGCAGACGATGCCGTCAGCGTCGGCATAGCCCTCCAGGCCGTCGGGGCCGAGGGCCTGGCAGTCGGGGAAGGAGGAGCCGGTCTGGCGCGGCCAGCGGTAGCCCAGGAGCCGTGCCACGGCGACCTGGAGGGTCGAGGAGAGAGGGTCGAGAGGGGCGGCGCCATCGCGGTTGATCATGGCATTGGGCACGGCGGGGTTCGGGTGCCCGTGGAACAGCCACTGCGTCGGGTCGTCGGAATGCGGCTTGGGCAGGCCATGCGGGTACTTCTCCGCCGCCACCTGCTGCCAGTGGGCTAGATCGAAGGGGATCTTGGTTAGAGTTGCAGCAGTCACTTTGAGGGCTTGATCCACCACCCTGACCTGTACTCGGTAATCGCGTGATGCCACAAACGCAAGCAGTGCCCGAGTAAGGTGGGTGTCGCGGGCACAGATAGGGCACACGTTGTCATCGAACACCTCGCCAGCATAGAGGAAGGGCTCGAGTGTGCTCATCTTGTTCACGACGACGCCCCGACGCCCCCAGACGCCTTGACCGTGCAACCGGCACCCCAGTTGGTCCGTGAGTTCGGACGACGAGAGTGGAGTGGTGCATATCAGGCTGCGTCCCGACCAAAGTGCGCCAGGGGTCGGCGAATCCAGCCAAGCGAGGCCACCGCTTCCGAGGCAAGGCGACTCCCAGAAAGACTGCAGGAAGCGCGGCGAATCCCCCGTGGTGCTGCCTTTCCCGTAGTCGGCCAAGTCCGCCAAGATCGGTCCCGACGTCACATCTTCCAGTGCGATCCTAGCGTCAGGATTCGACAATTGTCCGTTCTGCCCGACGGTCATCATGGGGGTGGCGCGTAGGGCTGCGTCCTTGGCCCCCGGCGTCATCTGCTCTCCCACGTCTACGCCGGTGAAGGCGTGGACGGCGGCTGGGGCGCGGCGGGTGAGGGCAGCTAAGACGATACTGAAGTCCCACATGGGGGTCTGGAAGCCTTTGGGTCCGAGCCTTGCCAGAACACCCCACTCGGTGGTCTTTAGGAGGTATTCGCGGAGCTTCCGGTAACTGCCGAGGAAGAGCCAGTTCTGCGGGGTGACCAGGCCGATGGAGCCGGCGTCGCCGCAGAACTCCAGACAACGCAGGACAAAGGCGGTGGCGAGGTCGGCCTTGCCCAGGGGGTAGTGGGTTTCGATGTGGTCCCTTTGTACGTCGTCCTGCTTGCCGCGGCCGAGGTAAGGCACGTTGGTCGCCACCAGGTGGTAGCTGCCGGCCAGGAGGCGCGCGGCGCCCGCCAGGCCCTGAGCGGTGACGGCCATCTCGTGCACCTCGTCGCTGGTGTAGGCGGCTTCCTTCCCCAAGGCCTCGGCGAGCAGCGGGGCGAGTTGGGCGAAGTTCGCGGTCAGCAGGTAGCCGCGCAGCTTGCCGGGGTTGATTAGGCTGCCGAGGGTGGGGGCCTTCTGGAAGAGGTCGTATAGGTACTCCATGCCGGCCCTGAGACGCTGGTCGTAGAGATTGCCGTCCTCCGGGCCGGAAAGGAGCTTCGGCCCTGTCCCCCACGCCGAGGCGTCGCCGGCACGGCGGGCCAGGTCGAGCCAGTCCTGCTTGGGGGCGTGGATGCCCAGTCCGCAGCAGGCCAGGTTGAGCGGTGGCAGGTCGTGGTAGCCGGAGAGCTTCCACGCGGCCAGGGCGAGGTTGAAGGCGGCCAACTGGGTGCAGCGTGGGTCCAGCTCCAGCCCGAAGAGGTTGTCGCGCAGGACGGCGTCCACGGCGTCGCGCCGCGACAGCCCTTCCTCGGCCATGCGCATGGCCACCAGGATCGGTAACTCGAACACGACGAAATGCCCGCTGCCCATGCACGGGTCCAGTAGCCGCAGTTCCTTGGCCTTACGCGGCCAGCCGTCGAACGTCCCCGCCGCGGGGCGCCAGCAGCGCAGGGGCGCACAGACGGGGCTGGCTGCCCCGGACCCCGCCCGGGGCGTCGCAGACTCCCCGGACCCCTCATCCTGCTGCTGACGCGACCGCTCTTCGGCAGTCGCCGAAGCTCCGGTCGCGCCAGCGGTGGCGCCGGAAGAGTCGGGTGGAGAGTCGGTGCGGACGAAACGGAGGTAGGTCCATTCGATGCCGGGCAGGGCGACCAGCTTGCGCAGGTCGTCCTCCGTGACCAGCCTTTCCGGGTCCCCATGCGAAGCGTCGGCCACCGTTTGTCCGCCTGGTGTTCCCGCGAGAGCGGGGGCGCCAGGCGGGCAAACCGAGAGTGAGGGGTCCGGGGAGACGAGTCGCCCCGGCGGGGGTTCGGGGGCGGCGCCCCTGAGTGCCGTTCCCGCCCACCAGGCGCCGAGGGTGTTATGGAGGAGGAAGAGGACCATGTAGTCCTCGGTGAAGAGCTGGGTGACGGCGGGGAGTTCGTCGGCGCCGATCTTGACGCCGGAGTCGTTCACGGCCCTTTTGCGTTCCGACTGCCAGAACTGGTACACCCAGCCCAGGCTGTCATCGGCGGTGAACACCTGGGTGTCGAGGCCGGCGAGCAGGTGTTCCAGCTTCAGGCGGTGTTCCGGGGCAAAGCGCACGCGCAGCAGCGGATCGTCGGGGCGGAAGATGCGGGGCAGCATGCGCTGGGCGCAGCGGCTGGCGAAAGTCCAGAGGTCCTCATTCGCCTCGCGGGCCAGCTCCTCGGCCTCGGCCAGGCTGATGGGCATGGCCGACTCCGGCTCGATGAGCAGGTGATTTTCCGCGAGGAAGCGGGCGAAGAGCATGCGGTGCCAGTGCTCATAGGCGCACTCGTGTGCCAGGTGCTCGATGCTGAGCCGGCCGCCCTGGTCCTGGCGGTCGCCCAGTTGCCGGGCGCGGGCGCGGAGGTGATTGCGCAGCCGGCGCTCCTCGGGGGCCAGGTTTGGATACGGCTCGTGGTGGTGTACGGCCAGGGCTTCCAGGGCAGCCTGCGCCCCGGCCTCGGCCAGATTGCGGCCCTGGGCCACGGCGCTCTCAAGCCCGTTGCGGAGTTGTGTCGTCAGACTTGGCATGTGCCTGCCTATCCCGTTCGCCATGCCTGCTGGCAGCAGCCCAGTTACATGGCGCTTCATATCGCATCGTGGCCAGGGGCAGTGGTGTGCCGCACAAACGCCGGTGTATGGACACCACTCCGGGTGCTGCACCAGCCCCTCCAGTCACATGGCGCTTCATATCGGCATCAGGCCCAGAAAGGCACATAGCGGGCGTCCCTTCGCGATCCCCCGCTGAGGCGGATCAGGTTGGCATCGAGCGTGTCTCGGATGACACGGGTGGCGAGGACATAGCGCGCCTTGTCCAACCCCAGCCGGGTCCGCAGGGTCGTGTTGGTCATCTCCTTACCCGAGACGTACCACAGGCAGGCGTGCTGGTAGCAGGCGCGGACCCGCTCCTGGCGGTCCATTTCGGCAAAGGCGCGGGGGGAGAAGAGCACGGCGACGGTGTGCTGGGGTGTAGTGCGGAAGTCGGGGGGTGGAAGCTGGAATGCCTCGACGGCGGCGATCACCTTCTTGATGCCGCTGCCCCGCTCCTCGCAGATGTTCATGCGGCGCATGAGGCCGGCGAGGGCTTCATTGCGGGAGCGGGGCGGTTCGTCGATGAAGCGCAGAGGATCGACCAGGGGCAGCCCAGGGTTGGTAATCTCCAGGCGGCCGGTGAAGACCTCGATCATGGTCCCCGTGCCAGCGATGCTGAAATCCTGGTGGATGAGGGCATTGGCGACGAGTTCCCGGATGGCCACCTCGGGGTAGAGGCGGACCCTCGTGCGGAGCGCCTGGCCGACCTGCTCGTTCTGCGGAAGCTGGTCGTTGAGCCAGGCGAGCAAGGGCTCGAAGCCGACGGCGTAACCCGGCTTGGGAGCATCGCTGGAGGGGTCGGGATGCTCTCTGACCGTCTGGATCTTGCTGTTGCCCTGGTAGATGATCACGCGGGGCGCCTTGCGGGCGATGCGGTCGAACCGGCGGAGATCACTGGCGAAGAGGATGGCTCCGACATTGGTGATGTCGAAGCGTTTGCCGGGCTTCGGGACGATCACCTTCTCCGCCGCCAGCCGTTGCAGGATGGCCGCATGGTTGTCTGGCAGTGGGACCCCCAACAGGCGGAAGGCGGCGGGGTAGTCAAGCAGCGACAGCACATCCTCCGCGGACGCCGCTGCCAAGGCGATGCCGGACTCGAAGGGCGTCGCGGAGAAGATGGCCCACAACGCGCGTTCCTTCTCTACGTAGTCCTTGAGCTTCTTCTTGTAGGTGCCCACCCGGATGTACTCGACGCCGGAGAAGGCCACCGGCTGGTGCAATGCCGGCTGGACCTGGAGCAGCACGACATGCTTGCCGCTCATCTCGCCCTCGTGGATGCTGAAGTCGATCCGCGGCGACAGGAGGCGCAGTAGCCAACTCTCGAGTTCCTCGTTGCCCTTCTTTGCCTGCCGCGGGTGGAAGGTGGTGCCGACCAGATCATGCGTTCCGTCCCCGATTCCCCACACGAGGAATGCCCGAGGCTGGCGGGCCAGAGCCGCACCGTTGGCCAGAGCGGAGATGTATTCGCCGATCTCCTGCGGATCGGCGTTGTTGTGCTTGCACTCCACCCACTCTGTCTCGTGAGGGAGAGAGCGCAGGTGTTCAACGAGGCGCTGGAGTTCATCGGGCGTCATCGCAGGGTCCCCGTCGGGTCATGATACCACCACCGGCCCGCGCTTCAGGGCGTCGGCAATCTGCTTTTCCGCATCCGCCAGCCAGGCCTTCACGTCCGCGGGCGTCTTCAGCGTGCTGCTGCTGAGGTGGACATGCTGGACTTTGGGTTCCATGAGCTTGGCGGCATCGCGGGCCGCGGCGGCGAAGCGTTGCTGCAGGGCGTCGGTCATCAGGCTCCAGTTGGCGAGCGACGTGCCGTCCAGGGAGCGCAGGAGGTCCGCCTCGGTGGCCAGGCTGGGCGCCGGGATGTCGTGGAGGTCGTGCCGAGCGAGGATCTGCACCTGTGCCGCGGCCTCAAGCCGCCCCCAGGCATCCAGGGCCTGCACCTGCTTCATGCCGGCGGCGTAGGCGTGCCGGAAACCCTCGTAGGCCTGGCCGGCGGCCTCGCGCAGCAGATCGGCAGTGGCCTTGCGGATGTCCGGGACGGGGTCCGTGGGGTCGAGCAGCCGACATTCCTGGCGGACCGCCTCGGCCTGGCGGCGGCTGTCGTCAGCAGCAGGAAGCCCATCGGCGTGCCGGAGCAGCCGGCAAAGGGCATCCCAGGCGGGACGGCGCTGCTCTGCGAGGTCCGCAAGCCGCTGCCACTCCTCGGCATTCTGCAGCAGCGGGTCGTGTTGTTCAAGGATGGCGCAGAGCTGCTCATTGCCCGCGAGCGTGCGGAGCTCCTCAAGGGCCGACGTGGCCGGGCGCGGCGGCAACGGGGGGTCGCCACCGGCCTGGGCGGCGAGGTCCGCCAGGTGGGCCAGGAACTCGCTGGCCTTGGCGGCTTCCTCGTTGGGTTTGCAGGCGATACTGGCGGCCTGGTAGAGCTTACGCAACTTGATGCGCCCGCGGGCGTCCACCGTCTGCGACTCGACCCGGAAATCCGTGACGGAGACCTTCGCCTGGTCCAGTTGGCCGGGCGTGAGCGGGGCACCCTTGTGCACGGCGCGCAGGTGGCCGGCGGTGAACAGGGTCATCAGGGCGGCGTCCACGGCATCGCGCGGCCAGCCGTAGGGAGATTGCTCGAAGTGCTCGCGCACCTGTTTGCCCGACTTGCCCGCGCCGACCGAGGCGAGTACCGCCGCGGCCGCGGGATGCTTGGTGGCGGCGTCGGTCCAGCCGATGGCCTGGAAGGCGGCCTCATCGCCGTTGCGGGCACGGCCGATCACGGTGCTCCAGCGGCTGTCGTCGGCCTCCTTGAAACGGGGGAAGAGCCGGTCGAGGGCGGCCTCCGTGGCGGCCTGGACCTTGGCCGGCAGGTCCAGCTCGAAACACTCGCTGCCACCCCCCTGGAAGACGCGGGCGCCGTCGATCACCTCGCGCAGGAGCAGGTTCCGGGTGGCCTCGGCGCCGATCCTCCGGGTGGCCATGGCCTCGCGCGCCTCCTGCCCCTCGCGGGCCGAGGGCGTGCCCTTGAAGTCGAGTGTCTGCTGTGCGGCATCGGCGTCGATAATGGCCTTCTGCAGGGCTTCAGCCTGTGATCGCGGGACGAAGACGAAGACGATGGGGCTCTCGGCGCCGGCGGCCCGTGCCTCGGCCAGTACGGCGGCTTCCTTCTCGCCCCAGCCGTCGCGCACCCACACGGGCACTTCCGTGCCGCTGGGCTTGGGTGGCTCCTGGCCGAAGGAGACCGCCACCTTGCGCGGGTCCTTGCTCTGACCCTGGAGCAACCGGACTTTGGTCAGGGCGCCGGCGCAGGCGTCCTGGAGGAGCCGGGAGCGCTTGGTGCCCAAGGCGGTGAGGTCACCTGTAATACGGGCCACCCGGTTACGGAATTCGCGCTCCCACTCGCTGCTCTCGCGCGTCTGCAGAGTGTACTCGTTGTCGAGCTTGATGAGTTTGCCGTCCTCCAGCAGGCGGGAGAGGATGCGGGGGATGTCCTTGCGTAGGCGCGTGCCGTCAGTGGCCAGGTCGGCGACCAGCAGGTCAGCCAAAGTGGGCTCGGTGGCCCGGACGCCGATGTCGGCGCCCTGGTCGCGCGATAGCTTACGGATCAGGAAGATAAGTCCGCAGAGTCGGCGGGCGAGGATGCCGTCGGGGCTGCCATCGTCCAGGTTGCGGATGGTCTCGTCGATCTCGCGCAGGAGGACGCCAGTGCGCAGCAGGTCGGGCTGTAGTTGGCCGAAGATGAAGTCAGCCGGCACCACGGTGCCAAGCCCGCCCTCGGCTGTCTGGCGGACGGCGTCATACACAATGCGGAGCTGGGTGCGCAACTGGCTGCTGGTGCCGGGCAGGTCCACGGCGCGCAGTGCGTGCTCCCAGAAACGGCGCCGCGCAGGCAGTAGAGGGTAGTCCTCGACAAGGATATCGCGGTCCTCGGTGCGCGGGCCGATACGGGTGCCGGCAAGCTGCCGGTCGATCTCGCCGGAATGGCGCGCCAGGATCTCCTCAACCGCGGTGCGCTTGTCGGCGCGCTTGGCCAGCACGACGCGGCGGGTGACGGTCTCCACGTCGGCGTCGGACAACTCCACCGGGATGGTGAAACGGCCCTTCAGGCGTTGCAGGAGCGGCACGTCGCCGGCCAGGGCGGTCTGCCCGGCGCCGATGAGCAGTACCCGGCTCTGCATCTGCTTACACAGGGCCTCGGCCACCTCCTGCACGTCCGCGGACCGCTGCGGGCTGTCGCCGATGAAGAGCTGCACCTCGTCGAGAACGATCACCGTGCAAGGCAACTGCCCAGCGGCGGCTACGACCTCCTTTGCGATCCGCACGAACTCGCCGGTAGGCAGGTCTTCGACCACCGGGAACTGGGTGCGGAGCGCGGCGCGGGCCTGCTTGAGGTCCGGGGCGAACGCGGGATCAGCGTCGAGGATCGCCTGGGCCAGCACGGGACTGACATAGAGATCGTGCAACTCCTTGCGGAAATCGCGGCCCGCCTTCTGGACGGCTTTCCTGACTTGTTCGAGAAAGCCATTGCGTTCGAGCCACATCACAAACTGCGCCTGGGGCAGCGACTCGGGGTAGCCGCGGCTGCGCAGGAGGATGCTGAGCACCGCCAGACGTACGCTCTCGCCGCCGCCGGAGGGGAGCGTGCCGGAGGCCGCGTGCAGGCCACCGCAGCGTTTGCCGAGGGTGTCGAGTGCGCGCAGGAGGTCAGAGATGCCTTGCGGCAGCCGGGCCAGGCCGCGCGCGGTGGCGCCGTCGGCAAACGCGGTGTCCACCCAGAGATGACGCAGCATCTTGAGCATGTGCGACTTGCCGCTGCCGAAGAAGCCGCTGATCCAGGCGGCAGGCTGGGTGGTCGAGCTGACGTTGCCGATGTAGGAATCGAGGATGCGGGTGATGCCGTCCTCATACTGTCCCTCGCAGACGAAGTGTTCGAGCTCGTAGCGCAGGGTCAGGAGTTCCTGCTCGGTCGCGGCCTCCATGACCGAGGCCACGCCATCGTTGAGCAGGCGCGTGTTGAGGGGGTCGCGCTGGAATATCTCGCGGTTCTTCATCGGTCACCGATCCCGTTGTGCAGCGTGATGGGCACCGCCAAGTAGTTCCAGCCGTCCCGGGCGTCGAGCAGGCGGTAGTTGCCGCCCTCGTATTCGCCGGGGAAGAACAGGAGCAGGCGGCCCTTGATGTCCTTGACCACTTCCTTGAGCACCAGCGAAACACGGGTGAAGCCAAACAGGCAGGCGACTCCCTGGACGGCCACGACGGTGTCCTCATCGACGCCGTCGCCGCGGAGGACCGTGCGGAGTTCGTCCGCGACGGTCTTCAGGAACTCGCCATGGAGCTTCATGCCGATGGCCGCGGGGTCCTCGAAGTAGCTGTCGCGGTAGTCGGTGCCGGCCATCCAGCGGGCGAATGAGCCGGTGAGATCGCAGAGACGCCAGCCGTGGCCGGCCTGGGTGGTCGCGAGTTCGAACAGCTCGACGCGGGCACGCAGGCGCCGCTCGTCGCTCTTGGGGTAGACGAGAAACACGGTCCGCTGTTCGGCGGCGAGATTTCGCTGCCAGGGCGCGGCGATATGGCTCTGGTAGCGCTGGGCCAGGTCCTCAATGCGTCCCATGGATCAAGCGCCTCTCCTCTCCTGTGAGCACGCGGGCAAAGGTGACCGCCAAGACCCCTCCCGACTGGCTCAGATCAAGCAGTCCAAGCCGTTTCGCGTCCATCGCCTGGAAGATGAGTGCATCCGCAGCAGTGTCAAGCACATGCGTCCACATTGACCCAAGAAGCGCGCGCCCCCGCAGGCCCTGTGCATAGCCAAGCAGCATGGCGTAAGCGGCCACGGCCGGTGTGGGGTGGACCGTTTGCCGGATCTTGCGCACGCGGCCGGCGAGGTGGCCGGCCTGGGTCCAGGTCGAGGCGGCGTTGCGGACTACCTTCTCCACGGTACTCTCGTTGAGGCGCTCGCCGGTACCGGCACGCAGTGCGTCAACCAGCGGCAGCCGACGGTACTCTTCGCCCGGCTTTAGCTCCATGATCAACGCGGCGGTAAGCCGCAGGAGGGGGTCGCGCGCCAATGCGGTGAGCAGGGCGAGCAGGGGACGGCCACGCTCGTCGGCCTGCCAATGTCGGCGGAAGATGCGAAAAAGGGGCACCGCGGGGTCAAGGGCGTAGAGTTCGGACAGCCGCTGCAGCGTCAGGCGGCGCGTGGAGAGGGTGCGCTTGCCGAGGCAGTTCTGTTCGACGACCGCCCGGGCAAAGTCCGTGCGCGATGCGTCGGTGGGGCATGCGGCCAGCAGGAGGGTCAGCTCCTCGAGCATCATCGTCCGACAGGTGTGCGTGCCCTTGTCGCCGGCCCGGAAGCCCAGCGCCTGCAGGCGGGTGAGGTCTGCATCATCTGCCGTGTCAAACCAGATGGAATCGTTCATCATGCGTTCTAAGGTAGGCCCGCCATGGCGCGCCGACAAGTTTGCCGGCGGACACATGCCGCCTGCTCAGGGTCCTTCGGGGGTAGGGCTCCGAGAAACCGTGCCCATATCGATTGTCGCATCAGCGACGCGACATTCAGCGGAGGTCAGCGATGAGCGCCAGAACCCGGCGGACATTGGCCGTCGACAAGGAGTCCGCAAACCGGTGCAGCTTGTCCCGGTCGGCCTGCTCGGGGTCCGGGAGCGCGGCCGGGGGCGGGGGCAGGGCGGTGGGCATGGCCGCGGGGAGGGCGGCTACGGCCTTTTGTAGGGCATCATGGCCGATGTGGGTGTAGCGTTGGGTCATGGCCACGGTGCGATGCCCAACGATCTCCTGGACCACCGCCTGGGGCACCCCGGCCTCCTGGAGGAGGGTGACGGTGGTGTGTCGCAGGGAGTGGAAACCGTACTGCAGGACAGCGCGCTTGCCGGTGTGGACTTCCTTGCCAGTCTGCGGGTCGTGGTACCTGCCGGTGCCCGGTTTGTGGATCTGTACCCCGCAGCGAAAGAAGAGATCCTGGATGCGGTCGGTGGCGCGGTCGCGGTTGGCCTGGTAGTGGGCGGCAAGTTCCGGCAGCACGAAGCCCGTGCGCTTCTCGGGAGGGATGGTCTCCAACCTGCCCCGCAGCGCGGTGTGGATGGGGATGTGCAGGGGCTTGCCGGCACGCCGAGCGGTCTTGCGCGGGTTGATGAGGATCCAGCCGCGCATAAGGTCTACCTGGTCCCAGGTCAGCAGGCAGCAGTCGGCCAGGCGCTGGCCGGTGTAGATGCCCAGGAACAGCAGCAGCTTCATCTCGCCGGTGGCGGCGTCGCAGACGCGGCAGAGCACGTCCCATGAGAGCTCCTGGCGGTGGGTCTGGACTTCGTGCTTGCTGCTGATTTCATCGAACGGGTTGCTGGCAATCTTCTCCCGCGGCCCGAGGATGCGGAACACCAGCCGCAGCAGGCGGACGTGCTTGTTGATGGTCCCGGCACCGAGTCCCACCTTCTGCAGGTGTACCGCATAGTCACCCGCCATGGTCGCCGTGACCCGGTGCAGGGCCGGAAGATCGGGGTGCTGCGACTTCATCCAGGACACGAAGGCATCCCATTGGAAACGGTATTGGCGCAGAGTGGATTCCCCCGAGTCAGGGCGGTTCTGGGCGGCGAGGTAGCGGTCCCAGGCGTCGGCCAGGGCGAGCTTGTCCCGCACCAGCTCCACCGCCTCTGCATGCCGCTCTTCAGCACCGGTGACGGCGGCGCGCAGGGTCTTCAGCCGCTCCATGGTCTCCCCGGTGGTGAAGGGGGCGATCTTGGTTTTGCGGATCAGTTCGGCGGCGGTCTGATCGGTCACCTCGTCGCCCGTGTCCGGGTCCACCAGCTTCTCCCGGACGCGCTTCCCCTTGACCGTATACTGGAGCCAGTAGACCCCGTGCTTTTTCGACGCGGCTGGCAGTTCCTTGCCCAGCGCATCGCGCTTGTAGAGCCTGCCCTTAATCGCCCTCTGCCGCTGCTGCGCCATCTGCTTCACCGCCTTCCCCTGTCGCTACCTTGACCGAACAGTGATAACGTATCACCGTGGGGAGGGGGTGTAAACTCTTAAAAGCCACTAAAAGCCACAACTATGCATGAACTGATGCTAAACCAGCAGTCTGTAAATCTGCTGGCATCGCCTTCCTTGGTTCAAATCCAAGCCCTACCACCAGCCTCAATATGCACCAAGACAGGTAGTTGCAGCCCAAACGGCTGTCGCTACCTGTCTTCTTGTTTACCCACCTTTTCCAC
>CAIZKT010000531.1:0-8013 GCA_903933565.1 uncultured Victivallales bacterium
CATCTCCACCAAACCGCGGTGGCGGCCCACCGCATCTCCACCAAACCGCGGTGGCGGCCCACCGCATCTCCACCAGACTGCGGTGGCGGCCCACCGCATCTTCACCAAACCGCGGTGGCGGCCCACCGCATCTCCACTGTGAGGGGACGGCGGCAGCCCAGCCTGAGGCAAAGTGGCCTTCGCCCGCGTTGCATCGGGCGCGGCACAGCGTTACCTTCTGCGGCGTTTGCGGTGGCCTGGGGTCCCTTGGTAGCTATGGAAAGCACGAGACAGCCCATGAAGTCGTTCTCTCTGGACGGGAAAATCTGCCTGGTCAGTGGTGGCTCGCGCGGCATCGGGGCTGACATCGCCGTGACGCTGGCCGAGGCCGGGGCGGATGTGGCCATCCTCTACCGCAGCCGGCATGAGGAGGCGGACCGCATCGTGCGCGCCGTCAGCGACCTGGGGCGGCGCGCCTGCGCCATCCAGCAGGACGTGGGCGAGACCGCGGCCCTGGCCGCCACCGTGGAGCGCGTCGTCGCCGAGTTCGGCCGGCTCGATGTCCTGGTCAACAACGCCGGCATCGCGGACCTGGTGCCCTTCTCGCGCGTCAGCCAGGAGACCATGGAACGTACCCTGCGGGTCAACGTGATGGGCCCCTTTTTCCTCTCGCAGGCGGCGGCCCGGCACATGCTGGAGCGCGGCCAGGGCGGGCGCATCGTGAACGTCACCAGCACCAACGGCTTCGTCGCCGAGGCCCTGCTCTCGCCCTACAACGCCAGCAAGGGCGCCATGGAGATGGTGACCAAGTCGCTGGCCATCGAACTGGGCCCGCACGGCATCACGGTCAACAGCGTGGCGCCGGGGCTGATCGAGACGGAGATCGGCATGGACTTCCCGCTCGAGCCGGAGTTCTGGGACTACGCCAAGGAGCACATCCCGCTCGGTCGTCTCGGCAAGGCGAGGGACGTCGGCACCGCGGTCGTCTTCCTCGCCAGCGACGCCGGCGCCTACATCACCGGCCAGCATATCATCGTCGACGGCGGCCTCCTGGCCGATCAGTTCCCCAGAATGCAGTTCTACACCGGTCCGAAGTAGCCCGTCCACGCCAACACCTCGCCGCCAACGGAGGAACGCGATGAAACTGAGTACGGTCGGTCCGATCCTCAACGGCAAGGAGTTGCAGGACGGCGGCGGGGGTTTCTACGAGGTCCGCAATCCCGCCACCGGGGCGGTGATCGCCCGCGAGGCGTGCTGCAGTACCGACACCGTCGCCCGCATCGTCGAGAACAGCCAGGCCACCTTTGCCTCGTCGGCGTGGCAGAAGCTCGCTCCGGCCGATCGGGGGCGGCTCCTGCTGAAGCTCGCCGACCTGGTCGAGGCGAAGGCCGAGGAGTTGATCGAGCTGGAACTGCAGGACGTCGGCAAGCCGATCTCCCAACTGCGTGGCGGCGAGATCCCGCTCACCGCCGCCATCCTTCGCTTCAATGCTGGAGCGGCCGACAAGATCGAGGGCTCGGTCAAGACCAGCGAAGGCGGCTGCTTCTACCTGACGACGTATGAGCCCTACGGCGTGGTCGCTGGCATCCTGCCGTGGAACTACCCGCTGGTCAACGCGGCCCTAAAGGTCTCGCCGGCGCTCGCCGCGGGCAATGTCATCGTTCTGAAGCCCTCGGTGGAGACGCCGCTCAGCACGGTGGCGTTCGCCAAACTCTGCCTGGAAGCCGGGTTTCCCGCCGGGGCGGTGAACGTCGTGCTCGGCTCGGGCTCGCAGGCTGGCAACGCGCTGGTGGCGCATCCGGCGGTGAAGAAGGTCTCCTTCACCGGCTCGACCGCGGTCGGTCAGTCCATCCAGAAGCTGGCCGCGGACAGCCTCAAAGCGGTCAACCTCGAGTGCGGTGGCAAGAACGCCATCATCGTCTTCGCGGATGCGGACCTGGAGCGCGCGGCGCAGGCCGCCGTCATCAGCGCCTTCGTCAACTGCGGCCAGTTATGCGTCTCCTGCTCGCGGCTGCTGGTCCAGGACACGATCGCTGAGCCTTTCCTCAACCGGTTGCGGGACAAGGTTGCGAGGATCACCGTAGGAGACCCGCGGCGGGCGGAGACGCTGGTGGGCCCCATGATCACCGAGGCGCAGTACCGCACGGTGTTGCGCTACCTGGCGGACGCTCCGGCGCAGGGCTGCCGTGTGGTCTGTGGCGGTGGCAAGCTGGGGCTGCCGCCGCCGCTGGACCAAGGCTTCTGGATACAGCCCACGATTCTGGCCGAGGTCAGGCCGGGCATGGCCGTGCATGACGAGGAAATCTTCGGGCCGGTGCTGAGCGTGACCTCGTTCAAGGACGAGGCCGAAGCCATCGCCATCAGTAACAGCGTGGACTACGGGCTCTCCGGCTCGGTCTGGACCGGCAACGGCGAGCGGGCACTGCGCCTGGCCCGGGCGCTGGACACCGGCATCATCTGGGTGAACACCATGCTCACCGGCTACCCGCAGATTCCGGTGCCGCCGCACAAGCTGAGCGGCACGGGCGTCGAACTGGGGATGGAAGGCCTGCGAGCTTACTGCAAACGCAAGAGCATCATGCTGGGGTACGACAGCAGCGCCCCGGTGGGCTGGGGGTTGTGATGGATCTGCAGGCCTACATCGGCAAGAGCGTCGATGCCGTGCCCACGCCGGCCCTGGTGGTGGACGTGGTTGGGCTCGAGGCCAACCTCAAGCTCCTGGCGGACTACTTCGCCGGTCGGCCGGCCAAGCTGCGCCCGCATTTCAAGTCGCACAAATGCGTCACCCTGGCGCGCCGGCAGCTGGCCGCGGGCAGCGCGGTCGGCATCACCTGCGCCAAGCTTGCGGAAGCCGAGGTGCTGGTGGCGGGCGGCGTGACGGACGTGCTCATCGCCAACAAGGTGGTCACCCAGGCCAAGGCCCGGCGCCTGGCCGCTCTGAACCGCCGGGCAACCGTGCGCTCGGCCGTGGACAGCCCCGTGAACGTGGCCGAACTCGGCGCCGCGGCGCGGGAAGCGGGCGTGGAGATCGGCGTCCTGATCGAGGTGGACCTGGGCATGAAGCGCTCCGGTGTGGCGCCGGGCGCAGCCACCCTGGAACTGGCGCGGCGGGTGGCCGCCACCCCCGGCCTGCGCTGCGACGGACTGCAGGGCTACGAGGGGCACCTCGTTACCCTCCCGGACCTGGACGAACGCCGCCGTAAAACCGTCGCAGCCATGACGGAACTGGTGCAGTGTCGGGAACTGCTCGAAACGCACGGACTGCCCTGCCGGATCGTCTCCGGCGGCGGCAGCGGAACCTACGATATCACCGGGAACCTCGCCGGCGTGGACGAGATCCAGGCCGGCAGCTACGCCCTCATGGACGCCTCCTACCACAAGATCCGGCCTGAGTTCGTCTGTTGCCGCTGGGTCGTGGCCACCGTGATCTCGGCGACCGCTGGCCGGGCCGTGGCGGACGTCGGTACCAAGGGCATGGGCTGTGACTTCGGCACCCCCCGCGTGCTGGAGTTCCCCACCGCCGAAATCCCCTACGTGGCCGAGGAACACACGCCCCTGTGGAACGTGTCGGCAACGGTCGGCCAGCGGCTGCGGCTGATCCCCTCGCACGGCTGTACTACGAACAACCTGCACCGGCGCCTGTGGATCGTCCGCGACGGGCTGGTTGAAGACCTCTGGCCCATCGAGGGCAGCGGCTGCCTGGAGTAAGGAACCTCCCCATGCCAACCTGGCCTAGAATCGAGTCCGGCGATCTCACCGGGAAAGTGCTTGATGGTCACACGCACGTCGGCATCAACGTCGCCGGCTACTTTGCCGGCAACTACCCCTACTGCCAGAGCGTCGAAGACCTGCTCTACCGCCTGAACGCCAACGGGGTCGACGTCGCCGTCGCGTTCCCTCTGGGCCCCTGCTCGTTTTTCGACACGCGGCGCTTCCTGCTGGACCAGCGCCGAGTCCCGGCCTCGCCCCGCCTGAGTGCCGCGCCCTACGTCATGGAGAACCGTTCGCTCTGCTCGGAAGTCTACGAGAAAGTCCCGGGGGCGGTGGGGCGCATCCTGCCCTTTGCCTGCATCGACCCCGGCCGCTTCGTCCGCGCCCAGATACAGGCCCTCGAGGCGCTGCTGTCCGAGTACCCCGTCTACGGTTTCAAGGCCGTGGGCGTCAGCATCCAGAGCAGCCACCGCCATCTCAAGGGCAAGGGAGAGGCCTTCCTGCGGCTGGCGGCCGAGCGCAATCTGCCAGTGCTGATGCACTCCACGGCTTACGAGGGGGATCGGTACTCGCACACGCGGATCAACCTGGCGGTGGCCCGAGCCTTCCCGAATGTGCGCTTCTGCCTGGCGCACTGCCTGGGCTTCGACCGGGTGCATCTCGAGGAAGCGGCCGCCATGCCGAATGTCTGGGTGGATTCAGCCGCCATGAAGATCCAGATCGAGCCGCAGGAAATCCTGGCGCCCCTGGCCCGGCGCTTCCCCTCGGACTACAGCGACTATCGCCGGGTCTTCGGCGACCTGGTCCGAGCTTACCCCGACACCATGATCTGGGGCTCGGACTCCCCGGCCTATACCTACATCGAAAAACGCCGCTATGCCGACGGCTCCACGGTCAATTTCATCCTGTGCGGAAGCTATGAGCAGGAGAAAGCGGCGCTGAATGTCCTGTCACCGACTCAGGCCCGGCAGGTCGCCAACGCCAACCCCCGCCGCTTCCTCTTCGGCCACGCCGACTAGCGCACCGAGGTTTCGGCAGGAGCCTCGGTCAGCAGGTCGCGCTGACGCTGTTGAATCTTCCGGACGAGCCGGGGGATGCGCGCCTTCTCAGCCAGCCGCAGCGCTTCGGCTATAGCTGCGGTGGCTGCCGTCTCGTCGCCCCTCGCCGCCGCCACGGAGCCCAGCAGGAGGTGTCCGCGCGCGGCCCCGTCAGAATCGCCCGACTGGAGGCAGGAGTCACTGGCGGCCCGCGCCGAACGCTCGGCCCCGTGCAGGTTCCCTTGCGCGAACTGGGTGCCTGCCAGAGCCAGAAGGGCCTCGCAGGCCTGCGCCGGATCAGCCCGCCGCGAGGCGAGATCGAACGCCGCGATGGCGGCGCACTCCGCCTCAGCGGCTTGGCCATTGGCCAGGTTCACGTCCGCCTGCAACAGCCAGAGGTCCCCGCGTTCGCGCAACGCCAGCCCGACTTCGGCCTGCTGCAGCGCTGCCGCCTGCGCCGCAACCGTCGCGGGGGCCACGGTTCCGGCCTCCAGAGATTCCCGCAGTTCCTTCAGGCGAACGCCAAGCACGGTTGCCTTGTCGCCGCAGCCCAGCAAACGGGCGGCGGCATAGGCACTGCTAGCCTCCGCTGGCCGGTCCAGTCGGCGCAGCGCATCGCCCCGCAGTTCATGCGCCCGGAAACGCTCCTCCGGGGTGCGTGCTGCCTGTTCCGCCATGACCGCGTAGGTCAACGCATCGTCGTAGTCGTGTATGGCCAGAGCCTGCGCCGCGGCCGCCACAGCCTCAGCGCAGGCCTTGGTGGTCTCCCCGGCCTCGAACCAATGCCACGCCAGCTCTCCCGGAGGGGTCCCCGTGCGGGTCGCCAGGGCCTCGGCGATGCGGGCATGCAAACGGCGCCGACGGCGGGTACTGAATTCCTGCGCCAGGAGATCACGAATCATCCGGTGGGTGAAACGGTATCCATCCCCCACGCCGCGCCGTTCCGGCGCCAGAATCCCACGCCGAACCGCCTCGTCCAAGGCCTGCAGGACGCTCTCTTCGGGGCGCCCCAGGATGGCGATGACCAGGTCCAGGTCGAAGGTCCGACCGACCACCGCGGCAACCTGCAGCGTTTCGCGTTCCGCGGCGCCGAGACCGTGCAGACGCCGCTGCAGGATGTCGGCGACGGCCACCGGCGGCGGGATTTCCGCCAGGGTCACCCGGACGGTTTCTTCCGTCATCTGCTCAAGGTCCTGGCTCTCGAGCAGATCTCGCATGACCTGCTCAATGAAGAAGGCATTTCCTTCAGAGTGGCCGTAGACATAGTCGACCAGGGCGTCGGGAGCCTCACGACCGAGAGCGGTCGACAGCCAGGCCGCGACATCCCGGCGCTTCAGTGCCTTCAGCGTGATCCAGTGGGCCACGTCCAGGCCGCGCAGGGTTGAACGTAACTCGATGAACTCCGGGTGGTCGCCGGCAGACTCGGACTGCACCGTCACCACCAGCAGAAGCGGCAGCCGCGGCAAGTCGTTCGGTAAGTACGCGACCAGTGCCTGGGAAGCCGGGTCGCACCAGTTGAGACCCTCGATCCCCACCAGCAGGGGACTGGTCTCGGCGATCCGCCGAAGCAGAGTGCTGACCTCATCATAGAAAGCGCCGAGGTCGGGTGGCGCAGTGCTCCCTGAGGCAGACTCAGCCACTGCCTCCAGAGTCGGCAGCGAACCGGTCGGCGCCCGCTGCCGCGCCTCGCGCAGGATGGGCATCCAGGGCCCATGCGGCCGCGGCGTATCGGTCTTGAACCCGCGGCCGATCAGGGTCATGGCGCCGGCGCCCGCCGCTTCGCGCAGCGCCAGGTCGAAGAAGGCGGACTTCCCGCTGCCTTCGTCACCCTCGATCCAGAGCACCCTGGCGCAGCCCATCCTGGCCGTGGCGCAGGCCGTCTTGACGGTCTGGACCTCGCGTTCGCGTCCGGCCAGGCGGAGGGCCCCGAAATGCCTCTCCCAGGCGGAACCACCGGCGGGCGCGAGACGCGCCGGGCCAACGGCGACCTCGGCGCTGGTCTGCGTCAGAGCTTCGCTGACAGCCTGGGCGAAGGCAGTCGCGGAGGGCCAGCGTGCCGCGGGATCGGTATCGAGCGCACGCGCCACCGTCTCCGACAGCAGCGGCGGGCATTCCCGGCACACCTGGTGGAGCGGCGGCGGCGGTCCGCTGCTACGCCGGGCGCGCACTTCCTCCACATTTCTTCCCGCATGCGGCACCTTGCCGGTGAGCATCTCGTAGAGGACGAGCCCGAGGGCATAGATGTCGGCCGGGGCGCCCGAATCCTGCCCGAGGAGCTGTTCTGGGCTCATGTACGCCGGCGTCCCCACGGCAACGCCTGGCCGGGAGAGGCTGGTACCGACATCGAGATACCGCGCCACGCCGAAGTCAAGGATCTTCACCGCGCCGGTTTTCGACAACATCAAGTTGGCCGGCTTGATGTCGCGGTGGGCGACGTTGAGGGCATGTGCAACGTCCAGTCCGGCGGCGGTTGCATCGAGTATACGGCGCGCTTCACCCAGCGCCAACGGACCCTCACGGCCCAACTTCTGCGCCAGGCTTTCGCCGTCTACATACTCCATGGCCAGAAAGAAACCTCCGTCCGGGGACGTATCGAAGTCGTAGACCTGGGCCACGGCGGAGTGGTTGATGCGACTGGCAAGAAACGCCTCGCGCCGGAAGCGCTCCACCGAGTAGGCATCGGTGCAGAGAGCTGGAAGCAGGATCTTGATGGCGGTGAGCCGGCCCATATGCACATGCTCGGCCAGGTAAACCGTCCCCATCCCCCCCAGGCCCAGGATGCGCAACAGGCGATAGCGGCCGCCGAGCATCTCGCCGGTGCGGTCACGGGAGAAGGCGCCTGGCGGACAGGCCACAACACGGGTGGCACCCGCGGCCTCGGCAACCTCGCCGGCCGCACCGTCCCCCACCGCCCTTCCGCCCACTCCTGTCACGTTTACGCCCTCCCGAGTCAACCGGGCACCGTACCCACTACGTGACACAAAAAGCAGTAGCTAACTCCGACAGGTCACATTATGAATATGCATGGCGGCGACCCCAATGTCAACGAACGCACAGTCTATCGGGCGCAAGTCAGCTCCGTAGGGGTTTGCTGGTATGAGAACCGCGGAAGGTCGAGGGCCTGCCCGCCGTGGTGGGTCGAGAGACAAGCGTCCGAGTCCCCCCCCGTCAATTCGATCCCAATTTCAATCTCGATCCGCCATCCCACCGCTACGGTTTCGCGGCGGTACCCCCAGCCGCGGAAGTCGCGGGTTCGCCTCTGCGCCTGTTCAGCCCCGAAGGGGCG
>CAIZKT010000532.1:0-4367 GCA_903933565.1 uncultured Victivallales bacterium
CTCGGGGAAGGCCGAGAAGGCGTTGTAGGCCTGGTCGGCGAGGATGTTGCGGTCGGCGAGGAACAGGATGCCCGGCCGGCGCGACGGTTCGCGGCTCAGGTTCCAGCGGGCCTGGAACAGCTTCCAGGCAATCTGGAAGGCGATGAAGGTCTTGCCCGTGCCGGTGGCGAGGGTCAGCAGCAGCCGCTGGCGCTTTGCGGCGATGGCCTCCAGCGCGCGCCGGACAGCGATGTCCTGGTAGTAGCGTGGCTGGAAGTACCCGCCCCGGTCCTCGAAGGGCACCGCAGCAAAGCGGTCGCGCCAGGCATTCGGAACGGCAAAGGTCAGATTCCAGAGCTCGTCGGGGGTCGGGAAGCCGGGCAGCTCCCCCTCGGTGCCCTCCTGCAGTCGATGCCGTAGATACCCTGGCCGTTGGTGGCGTAGGCAAAGCGGACCGCCAGCTTGTCGGCGTAGTCCTTGGCCTGGCCCACGCCCTCGGTCAGGGCTTCGCCCCACGCCTTGGCCTCGACCACGCCGAGCTGGGTGTTGCGGTACTCCATCGTGTAGTCGGCGATAAGTGGCTTGCCGCGCCGCCCCTGGCCTTCGAGGCGGCCCAAGGTGATGCGGACCTCGCGCCGGATGCGGCTGCCCTCGACCACGCCCCACCCCGCCGCCGCCAGCGCGGGGTCGATGTGCTCGGCTCGGGTCTCGGCTTCGTTCATGGCTGCATTCCAATCGAACTGCCCGGAAATCCCGGATAGTTGCCCGCCGTCCGGTATCTTCCTGAACTGTTCGGAAATCCCGAATAGTTCAGGCCCTGACAAGCCTCCACCCATACCTCGATGTCAGCCTTGTCAGTATGTCGGAAATCCCGACACACTGCTTTCCATCGCGTTCGCCCCGTGGGTGCTTGGCTGTTGGCTTCGGTCATGCATCCTCCTCACCTTCCCCCCGCAGGCGTCGCTGACTCTCGGGTGTCTCCTTGAAGTTCTCCTTGGTCACGACTTTCCGCCCGCTCTTGCTCTCCAACTCCTTGCGGGCGTTGCCTGCCACCTTGCCACCTTCTCTGGCCGCCTGCTTGTTCTTGGGAAAGCCCCGCGCGTCGGTGTTGCGCGCGATCTCGGTGGTTGAGGCCTCTCCGAGCATCGTGAAGATCAGCTCCAGATCGGTCATGTGGTCCCGGAGGTTGTCCCCGGAGTGGGTCAGCGCCTTGTGGTCGCGGTATTCCTTCGGCGTCATGCCGAAGGTGGCCTTGCTGATCTCGGCGGTGAGAATGGCGTATTCGGTCTGCTCCCTGACTCCGCGCTTCTTCCATTCGTCCGTCAGCTCGTCACGCACCGCGATGCCGCGCACCCGCTTCTCAATCCACGCCTCGGAGTAGCCCTTCTGCCGGTAGAGTTCCCTCATGCGTTTAGCGGCCAGCTCAGGGTTTTCGATCTCCTGCAGGCGCTCATAACCCACCTTGGCCAACCAGCGTTTGAACGGTTCGGCCTTCGGCGACGGGACGGACTGAATCAAACGGAGAAGCCCCTCGGCATTCCAACACAGGAGCTTCTGAGGGCCGCCAGGCGTCTCGACTTTCAGGGCAAGGGGGGTGGCAATCTGCCCCCCCCCTTTGAACAGCCCGCCCAACTCGGGATCGCGGCGGCGCATGTCTTTCAGGTAACCGGAAGGGTTCAGCGAATCCGTCAATGCGGCAATGACATCCGTGATGACAAACCACCACGACTCCCCATGCCATACGCGGCGGACCTGCTTCTGCTCAAATAGAACCAGACTGTCCATGGCACGATCCCTTTGTCCCTACAGCTCCCCGCTGAAGGCCTGATGCAGCAGTGACTTCTTCAGTTCGTCCAGGGCGGCCAGCTTCTGCTCGTAGATCGAGGCGAGGCGCTCGGTTTCGGCGGAGAGCTCGTCGAGTTGGCCGGCGATCTGACGCTGCGTCGTCACGTCGGGGCGATGGAAAACGAAGTCCTTGATCTGCTGCCCACTGATATGCGGCACCCCGATACCTGTCTGTACGCCGAGAATGTGTCGAGTGAACTCAGCGCACCCGATCAGGTACATCACGAACCGACTGTCCAGGGCGGACCTGCCGCGGATGCGGGCTGTCCGTTGCACGAGTAGACAAGGCAGGTCCTCCGTCGAGACCATGGCACGCTTCAGTCCCGCCATCCCGATCTTCCCCAAGTTGCCGATGCATGATACCAGGATGGAGTTTGGGGGAACCTTGCGAGCGATCTTCGCACCGGCCTCTGACAGTCCGTCCTCTGCCGAATCAAGCGCTCCATCGCATAACTCCGGCGGCTTCACAAATGGCATGAAGTGCCCGTAAAGTCCCCCGTCGTTCTTCGGCGGTGTAGTCCCGGTTAGGGTCGCGAATACTGTACCCAAAGCTGTCCGTTCCCACCCCGGCTTCATGGCTGGCCCTCGGGTTGGTTGGGGCGGCGGGGCTGGGAAGGATGGGAGGCATGGGAATCATGGGAATCGTGGGAAGGGTGGGGCGGAGCAGCGATCTGCGGCTGGCGCGCGGCAGGCTTCTCGGGCCTGGCAGGCGCCTCATCAGTCCTATTCCTCCCAGCCATCCCATTCCCATCTCCCGCCCCATTCCTGTACTCCAGCCGGGCGCGAGTCATGCGTTCGCGCAGGCCGCCCTGCTTGACGAAGTCCTGTTCCAGCCGCGCGAGTTGCTGGTCGATCAGGTAGTTGGCCTGGTGAATCAGGCAGATGGCGATGTTGGCGACCACCGCGGGCGGCCGGGTCTCGATAAACTCGCGGTAGAGTTCGTAGGTCTGCGGCGTCTGGCGGCCGAGCTTGCGGACGTACTGCGCCTCTTTGGAGTCCTTGTCCCAGATGGGCAGGTCACGGGCACGCAGGTAGTCCAGGAAGTCGTCGAGCAGCTCCTCAAGGCTGGCCCGGCCCACTCCGGTCAGCTTGAGCTCCATCTCTTTGGAGGTCCGCCCTGCCTTGCTGCCTTCGAGGACGTTCTTCTTGCCGGAGCGTGCGGCCTGGAGCATCTGGTCGGCCGTGCGGTCGCCCCGTTCGAGAGCCATGTGCACAAAGCGGAAGGTGATGTCGTAGACCACCTCCGCCTTCTGGAAGGACAGTAGCGTGCGGTAGTCCCCGCGCGGCGGGATGATGGGATGCGGGTTGGGAGGGGACTGGGAGCCATGGGAAGGATGGGAAGGATAGGAACGCGGCGGGGCAGCAGGCATGTCGCGGTGGCACGCATCCTTCCCATCATTCGCAGTCTTCCCATTCCCGCTCATACCAGCCCCCTTATCCTGGCCAGCACCTCTGCGGACTCCGCATCCAGGGCGGCGATCTCGTCCATGATCACCTGCGGGGTACGGTGGATCACGGCCTCGCCGCCGTTGGGGTTCTTGACCGAGAGATCCCAGGTCGTCGTGTCGATGCCGGCCACGTCCACGGTCCAGGATTTGGGCGAGTCGGCGAGGGTCTGCTGCAGGTCGACGAACTCGGCCAGGTCGGCATCGTTGAGCGGGTTGGTCTTGCCGAGGTTGCGGCCGGGGTCAAGCTGGTAGTACCAGACCTTCCGCGTCGGCGCGCCCTTCTCGAAAACAGCACCACCGTCTTCACGCCGGCGCCCTGGAAGGTGCCACCGGGGCAGTCGAGCACGGTGTACAGGTTGCAGCTTTCCAGCAGCAGCCGGCGCAGGCTAACCGAGGCGTTGTCGGTATTGGAAAGGAAGGTGTTCTTGATGACCACGCCCGCGCGGCCGCCGGCCTTCAGTACCTTGATGAAGCGCTGCAGGAATAGGAACGCCGTCTCGCCGGTGCGGATGGGGAAGTTCTGCTGGACCTCCTTGCGCTCCTTGCCGCCGAAGGGCGGATTGGCAAGGACCACGTCCGCGCGGTCCTTCTCCTGGATGTCGGCCAGGTTCTCGGCGAGGGTGTTGGTGTGCAGGATGTCCGGCGCCTCGATGCGGTGCAGGATCATGTTCATAATCCCGATGACGTAGGCGAGCGACTTCTTCTCCTGGCCGTAGAAGGTGCGTTCCTGCAGCGTCTTCTGGTCGCCGGTGGTGAGCTCCCCCTTCCTGGGAACGCCAATCTCCCGATTGGCGGGGCCAGATCCGCTCGGGAGAGCGGCGTTCCCAGGGGCGTTCCCGTGGTTTCTCATATAGTCATAGGACTCGCAGAAGAAGCCCGCCGACCCGCAGGCGTCGTCGCGGATGCGCTCGCCGATCCGGGGCTTGACCACCCGCACCATGGCGCGGATGAGCGGGCGCGGCGTGTAGTACTCGCCGCCTTTGCGCCCGGCGTTGCCCATGCGCTTGATCTTCTCTTCGTACAGGGCCGAGAGCTCGTGCTTCTCGGTCTGCGAGCGGAAGCGGAGCTCGTCGATGTGGTCGATGATCTCGCGCA
>CAIZKT010000533.1:0-10139 GCA_903933565.1 uncultured Victivallales bacterium
ATAGCTCGCCCCTACAGGGCTCAAACCCATAACCGTCCTATTCCCAGGGCGTTGCCCTGGGCTGGTATGGCAGCGCGCCTTCAGCGCTCCAGACGGACTCCCTTATTGCACAGGTCGCTCTTTCTTGGAACAGCCCTGCCCACCGAGGCCGGCAATCCTTGACAAGCGTACCCGGGACGCCTAGGCTTCGGGCTGCCGCAGATGACCTCCAGGGCGCCCGAGGTTTCCGACACGGTGGTGCGGCTGGACCAGCGCGGCACGCAGGGAGGCCTATGTCATGTTGACCAACCCTATCTTTGCCGACCCGTCCCGCAGCCCCGAAATGGAGGCGGTGCGTCTGCTCTGGCGGGCGGCAGAGACCCCGCCTGAGCTGCAGGCGATGCTGCGCCTGCTGGGCCAGGAGTATCCGCTCGCGGAGGCCGCGGCCGCGGCCGACGCCGACGCTGGGCTGGGCGGCGGCTGCCTCGCCGTGGCCTTTGAGCATGACCCCGGCCTGGCTGGGTACGCCAGCGAGCGGCGCGGGGAGGCTGTCCGTATCCGCTACGGCCGTTTGTCGCAGGTCGGCCGGGCCCTGGGATCGGTGTTGGCGGGGCTGCTGCCGGACGGCGCTTCAGTGAGCGACGCGCCAGCGTTTACGACGCTCGGGATTCTCCTCGACTGCGGTCATAACGCCACCGTGACCACGGAGCACTTCCGCACCTGGCTTCGGCGTCTGGCGTTGCTCGGCTACAACACGGCCATGATCTACACCGAGGCCGGCTACATCCTGCCAGAGGAGCCCTGCTTCGGCTACATGCGCGGCGCCTACAGCGCGGCCGAAATGCGCGAACTCGACGATTACGCGGCCACGCTCGGCATCGAGATGATCGGCTCCATCCAAGCCCTGGGCCACCTGGAACAGGTCCTCGCCTGGCCGCCGTACGGCGGGATTCGCGACACCGAGCACACGCTTTTGGTGGGCGAGCCCAAGACCTACGAGCTGGTCGAGAAGATGGTGGCCTACTGGAGTTCCGTCTTCCGCAGCCGACGCTTCCATCTCGGCATGGATGAGACCTACGACCTGGGCCGCGGGCGCTACCTCGACCGCCATGGCCATCGCCGCGGCCTGGAACTCTACACCGAACACCTTCGCCGCGTCACCGACATCTGCGCCCAGCACGGACTACGCCCGCTGATCTGGTCCGATGTGCTTTTCCGGCTCGCCAGCACCTCTGGCGCCCATTACGCCCAGGACAGCCGCATCCCCGACGCGGTGCGCGAGGCCCTGCCCAAGGACCTGGACCTGGCCTACTGGGACTACTACAACGAGGCCCCGGCGCACTACCAGGACCGCATCCGCCAGCACCGTACACTCGGCTTCGAGCCGGTGATGACCTCCGCGGTCTGGAGCTGGCCCACCCCGTGGCATGACTGGCGACGCACGGAGCGCTGCGGCGGCGCCTGTGTGGACGCCTGCCGCGAGGCCGGCGTGAAGGAGATGATCTTCGCGCTCTGGTCCGATGACGGGGCCTACTGGGAGCTCGATTCGGCTCTCGCCGGCCTGACTCTCGTTGCCGAAAAGTGCTACGGCGACGGCACGGTGGATGCGGCGGTGCTGGCGCGGCGTTTCCGGGCGATCTGTGGTTCGGATCTGGCCGGGCATCGGCTCGCCTCACGGCTCAACGACCGACTCCAGGCCTGCAGCGTACTCTGGGACGACCCGCTGCTGGCCATCTACCTGCGCCACGTCGCCAAGACCGGAACCCAGCCCCTGCGCGATGCCGAAACGCATTACCGGGAGGTGGTCCGCGAGCTTGAACCGCGGCGCGCGGACCGGGCGGCGGGCGATCTCAACCATGCTTGGCTGGTGGCCGGTATGCTGGCCGCCAAGACGGGTTTGGCTGCCCGTTTGTTCGATGCCTACGCGGTCGGCGACCGGGCGGCGCTGGCCGGGGTGCGCGACGCGGCGTTGGGTTTGGTGCCCCAGATCGAGGCGCTGGCGCGCTCATTCCGCACCCTCTGGCTGGCTCGCTGCCAGCCCTTTGGTCTGGAGGTGCTGCAGATCCGTTTTGCTGGCCAGGCGGCACGTTACCGCGAACTCGCCGACCGCCTCGGCGAGTACCTCGACGGCCAGGTGACCACGATTCCGGAGCTTGACGAGGCCCGCAAAGGCGCCTACCTGCCGGCCCGCAGTCTGGCCTATCGCGGCCTAGCCACCGGGGCGCGGGTGTTCTGAGCTGAGGGTCCCTCTGCACTGGAGCCAGCCATCATGAGCCCTATGCCTGACTACACGGTTCTGCGTGCCGCGACGCCCTTCCGCTGGTACGTAGGCGCCGGCCCCTACGTGCTGATGACCCTGACCGAGACGTCGTTTGGCGAGTACAACCTGAACCCGGAAGCCTGCATCGACATGTTCCGCCGCGGGCTGCCGTTGTACCGGGAGCGCTTCCCCGAGCGGGACATCTTCCCGGACCCGGGCCTCAGCACGCCGGCGGTCAGCTACGGGCATGTCAATGGCCTGGGGTCGGAGTTGCTGTTTCCGCCGGATGGCGAGGTGGCGCACACCCACATCTACGACACCCTGGAAGCGGGCATCGCGGCTCTGCGGCGCCCGGTTGACTTCGCCACGGCAGGCATGGCCCCGTTCTACCTGGAGTACAAGCGTCGGCTGGAGGCGGCCTTTCCCGGTCGTACCGCGCCTTTCTCCTACGGCCTTGAAGGTCCGCTCACCACGGCCTACGAATTGCGTGGAGAAGGCTTCTTCCTAGACCTGATGGACCGGCCCGTCCTGGCGGCCGAGTTCCTGCGGCTGGTGACGGCAAGCATCGCGGCTTTCGCGCAGTTCCATGCGGCGGCCAACGGCACCACCGCCTTCAAGCCGTCGGCGGGGCTGTGCGACGATCTGGCCAGCGTCGTGCCGGCACGGCTGTATCCGGAGTTGGTCTTACCGTTCTGGGATCTGTACTTCCGGGCTTTGACGGACGGAACACGCCACGCGCACGTCGAGGACCTGCGGGTGGAGCAACTGCCGTTTCTGGAGACCATCGGACTGAGCGGCTACGACCCCTCGATCTCCCACAAGCTCAACCCGCGCCTGATCCGGGACCACTGTCGCGTGCCCTTTGGCTGGCGGCTCGGCAGCTTCCATTACCTGACCATGAGCAGCGACGACGTGCGCGACTGGGTCTTCCAGGCGGTCGCCGATGGCGCTTCCTCGGTGTTCACTCACCTCGAGGGGCTGATGGTCCGCGACGAGACCCGGCCCAAGGTCTATGCCTTCGTCGAGGCCGCGAGACACGCGCAAACGCAGATGGAAGCGGGAGCGACGCGGGAGAACATCGGGCGGCTGGTATCGCCAGCCGGACGGCAACGCTTCTGGGAACACTGGCCACCGTGAAGAGAACCGGCGGCCGGAAGCGGCCGGGGCTGTGAGTCAGCCCTCGTGGTAGAGCATGGTGCCACAGTTTTCACAGGGTACCGGCATGCCCTTACGGGTGTTCATGCGGGTCTGCGCTGTAAGGTTCATGCGGCAGCGGTCGCAGCAGACGCCGTCACGGACGGGCACCAAGGCGCGGTGGTCGGGGTGATTGATGCGGGCCGGACTGGCGCGCAGGCGTTCGTAGCGCCGGATGGTGCCGACATCGATGCCCGTCAGAGCCGGCAGACGCTCGGCCTCGAGCCGGTCAATCTGCGCCTTCGCGTTGCCCATCCGGGTATCCAGATCGGCGTTCATCTCCTTGGCGCGCTGTTTGGTCGCCTCGAAACGCTTCGCCGCCACCGCCACGGTGGAGCGGGCCGCCTCAATTCGTTCCATGACCGCCAATTCGCGATCCTCAAGATCGGCGATGTGCTTATCGCACTGCTCGATCTGGTGCAGAGCCGCGCGGTATTCCTCATTGCTCTTGATCATGGCGGACTTCGTCTGGAAATCCGTCTTCTTGGCCCGCAAGCTATCCGCATCAAGCTCGATTTGCTTGGTTTCCTTCTCGATCGTCCTCAGGCCGTCCTTGGCCTGATTCAACACGGCCTCGTCATCCCGCAGCATACGGGCCACTTTGGCCTGCTCCTCGGGGACCGACGCCATCTGCTCCCGGAACTTATCCAGCCGCAGGTCGAGTTCCTGCACCGCCAAGAGTTTCTGCACCCATTCCTGCATAGGGATTTGTCCTCTTTCGATGCGTCTGGCGGTAGCTTTTTTAGGCCGGTTGTCGAGGCCACCCGGCGTACCCCCGCAACATAGTATCCGTCCGCCGAAAAGCCAGAGGTCCTGGTCGCCTGGCAGGGCTGTTTCAAGAAACGACCGCCGTCGTCCCGTCGGCAGTGAAAGCGGCGTCGACGGGCCGCGGACGCCGCCCTCTGCCGCACGCACTCCAGATCGCGCCTCGGCCAGGTAGAGTGCGTGTGGCAAGGTCGCCAGACGGCGAGCGCGACACCACTTTGGCTTGGCGCCTGTGCCATGCCTGACAGCGGGTGTTCCCGCGCCAGCCAATACGGCAGACAGACCACGGGATGTTGCGACGCCCAGCCCGGACTGGCTCAGGGGAGCGTAGGGTCAGAGTTGCCCCTGCCCAGTCGTTGCAGAACCTGCCGCACGAGCGGGTTGCCGGGCTTGAGGCGCTCGGCTTCGAGGAGGTGCGCCCGTGCCGGCGCAGCGGCACCAGCCTGCAGACTGAGCAGGGCGCTGTAGAAGTGCCACTCGAAGCCCTCTGCGGGGACGCGCCCCAGGATGGCGGTGTAGCAGGCCCGGGACCTGGCCTCGTCGCCCCGCTGCCCGTAGCCCTCGGCCATCATGGCGTAGACGGCGGCGTTGTTGGTGGGTTCGTGGAACACGGTGGAGTCGAGCTGTGGCGCGATCGCCTCGAAGGCACGCATGGCCTCCTCGACCCGGTCGAGCCGGAAGAGGGCAAAGCCCTGTAGATACAAACCGCGCGACAGCTCCCGTTGCCGGGCCGCCGGGGTCATCCAACCGCCCGTGGCTGCCGCGAGTCGGCCGCCGATGGCCAGGGCTTCTTCGAAGCTGCCGCTATCGAGCAGGATGTCGCCGAGTTGCCCCAGGGCGAAAACGTTGGCGGGCTCGCGCTCGCAGGCGGCCCGGTTCAGCGTCTCGAGGTCTCGCCAGCGGCGGCTGGTGGCAAGGCTCAGCGTGGCGTAGGCGATAGCCAGGGTGGCCAGCCCCGCCAGACACAGCGTCCAGGCTCTCTGGCGGCCGTCCGCGGCCAGCCGCAGCGCCAGGGCCTGGAGCGCCACCGCGGCCAGGGTCCAGAGGAAGATCGAGGGGATGTAGCCGTAGCGATCGGACTGGTCAACGAAGCCCAGCGGGACGATCCCGGAGACGGGGGCGAGAGCCGCGGCATAGGCGAGCAGCGCCGGCAGGACGATGCCAGCGGTCAGGAGCCGCTGTCGGCGCCAGGCGCCGAGCAGCCCCGCCGCAGTGGCCAGGACGGCGGCCAGCAGCAGGGTCAGGCGCAGACCCGAAAACTCGATGCGCGGGTAGATCGGGCAGAGCCGTCCAGGCAGAAAGGTCTGCCAGCCGTACCAGAATAGGTTGTGTACCCCCACCGCAAGCTGCCTCCCCAGCGTGGTCTCATCGACCGGAATGCTCTGGAAGAAGAGCGTTACTGGTACGAAGGCGAGGGAGAGCAGGGCAAACGGCAGCACCCGGCCCAGCGCCGCGCGCCAGGCTGAACGCTCCGGCCAGCGAACCCCGGCGCCGCTCACCGAGTGATGCCACTCGAGCGCGACCAGGACGATGGGCAGACTGATGGCCATGGACTTGGACAGCAGGGCACAGAGGAACAACCCCAGCGCCAGCCAGGGCCAGCGCTTGCGGGTCAGGCAGCGGACATAGGCCAGCAGCGCTAACAGGTAGAACGCCGCGCAGAGCACATCCTTGCGTTCGGATACCCAGACCACCGACTCGACGCGCTGGGGATGGACCGCCCACAACAGCACCGCCAGGAAAGCCGGCAGCGCACGCAGCCGCAGGGAGCGCAGAAAAGCGTAGAAAGCCACCGTCGCGACCGCGTGCCAGAGCAGATTCTGCAGGCGGTAGCCGAACGCGTTCAACCCCCAAAGCGCCTGATCGACCATGTAGGAGATCATGGTCAACGGCAGGTAGCAGAGCACCGCATCATGGGTGAACCAGTAGGCCAGATTGGCCGCGGAGAAGGTCAACCGGGCACGGTTGTTGGTGACGTAGGCGTTGTCGTCCCAACCGTGCAGCAGGCCGAATCCGAGGGTGGGGGCGAAGAGCAACGTCGCCGCGAGCACCAGGGCCAACACGGCCCAGAGGTCATGGCGGCGGTCACCGACGGTAGAAAGCAGCGGCGCCACGGTGGCGGCAGAGGCATTTTGGCGGCGCGAGGTCATGCCTCTTAACATGACCGTGACGCTGGCCGATAGTCAAGGACGTGCCGCTGACAACGCCGCGGTGTGGGCGAAAACCGCGCCTGACGGCGCAGGGGTTTGGCGAAAAGCTATAGTGGGCGAGGGTGGATGTGCGCCCGTGGCCGCTTGGCTTGAGACGTCGTGAAGACATCGCGGTCGGGGCCGATGCCGGTATCGTGCCTGGGTGAACGATGGCACGTGACTTACGGATGGGGTACGGATGATGACACGGTTTCTCCAGGGCAGCGCGCTGCCGGGCCGCAGGGCCGGTCTTGCGGTGGTGTTTACGTTGGGCCTGCTGGCGGCGTCTGGGCTGGTTGCGGAACCGTCGGCGACGTTGTACCTCAGCGATTTGGCTCGGGCCACGCCGTTGGTCTCGCGGCAAGCCTGGGGCGCGCTGGGACTCGATACGGCCGCAGCGCCAGCCGACGGCCGTGCGGCGACGCCGATTCGGATCGGCGAGAAGACTTACGCCAAGGGGCTTGGGCATCACGCCGGTGGCGAGATCGTGGTGCCGGTCAGCCCGGCGTACGTGCGCTTCGTTGCCGAAGTAGGGGTGCAGTGGCAGGGCGGCAAGCGCGGCAGTGTCGTGATGCAGGTCTGGGTCGACGGCGTCAAGCAGTTCGACAGCGGCGTGCGCAGCGACAGCGACGCGACGGTGCCCGTGGAGGTGTCCATCGCCGGCGCCCGCGAACTGCGTCTGGTGGCCACGGACAACGGGGATGGCATCGGCTGCGACATGGCGACCTGGGCCGAGGCGCGGGTGCTGCTGGACGGCAAGGTCCCGAGCTTCGGCCCCGTCACGGTCGAGGTAGGCGGTCTGGCGGCCACCCTCAGCGCCAGTTCGAGTGGCTTCGCCGTGGCCACGGCTGGCAGCGGCCCGCAGATAGCCTTTCTGGCGCCCGCGTCCGCGGCCATCGTCGCGGTGGCCGCCAATGAGGCCGCCCGCCTGGCGGTACCGGTGAACTACGGCAAGCCGCTGCAGGTACGGGTCGTGGCGCGGTTGCTCGACGGCGCCGGGGCCGAGGTTGTCCTGCAATGCGGCGAGACGCAGAGCGCGAAGACCCTGAGCGGGCCGGAGCCGACCACGCTCGAGATGACCGTGCCCGCGGCGCCTCCGGGAACGCTGATAGCGCTGAGCACGAAGGGTGGCGCGGGCGACGCCACCGTGCGCTGGGACAGCCTGAGCGGGCGGGGTGAGGACGGCACGGCGTGGCGCCTGCCCTTGCAGCCCGTGGCCCCGGCCACTGCGGTTCCCGCCATGCTGCCGGCGCTGCGTCCGGGCCTGGAGAAGCAGCTTCTCGAGTGGGACTGGCGCCTGCAAGACGGCATCGGCACGCCGCGTCAGCCCAGCACCTGGCAGGCCGCTACGGCCCGGGTTCTCGAACGCGGCTTGCGGCAGGTCGAGCATCTGCGCCGACAGAGCCGCGAGGTCAGCCCGTGGGCCGCTCAGGGCGAAGAGTTGCGGGCGGAGCACGGCCGCCTGAGCGCGCTCGCGGAGACCGCGGAGAGTGCCTGGGAAGACCTCTGGCGCCGAACCCATCAGTGGCGGCGCGAGCTGCTTCTGCGCGGCGCCTGGGGCGACGTCGGTCCGCTCGTCTTTGTCAAACAGGTTCCCAGCATGTTCAGTCACCAGCTCACGCAGTACTACGGCTCCTGCGCTCGGCCTGGCGGCGGCCTCTGCGTTCTCGATGCCCCCGGCCAGTCGCTGAACGCGCGGGTGCTGGCGCCGGAAGCCCTGCCGCCGGGGAGTTTTCAGCATGTGGATGTCTCGGCTGACGGCAAGCGGCTGCTGTTTGCCTACTGTGAGGCCGGGACGGCGCCGAAGGATCGCGAGAGCAACCTGGACCGTTTCTACCGTCTCTACGAGATGGGCGCCGACGGCAGCGGCCTGCGGCAACTGACCGCGGGCGCATTTGACGACTTTCGGCCGCGCTACCTGCCCGATGGCCGGATTCTCTTCCTGTCGACCCGGCGCGGCGGCTTTCACCGTTGTGGTCGTGGGCCTTGCGCGGTGTATACCCTGGCTCTCGCTGAGGCCGACGGCAGCAACCCCCGGCCGATCTCTTTTCACGAGACCAACGAGTGGGACCCGGTCGTGACGAATGACGGCCGCATCGTCTATACGCGCTGGGATTACGTCGACCGCAGCGCCGTGTACTACCAGCAGCTCTGGAGTGTGCGGCCGGATGGTTCCGACGTACGCATCTTCTACGGCAACAACACCTACAACCCTGTCGGGGTGTGGGAGGCTCAGCCCATTCCCGGCTCGCGTCTGTTGATGGCTACAGCGGCGGCGCACCACGCAATGACGGCGGGTTCGATCATCCGGCTGGATCCCTCGGTAGGGGTCGACGGACCGGACCCAATCACGCGGCTGACGCCGGACGTGCTGTTTCCCGAGAGCGAGGTCCCGGTAGCGCCTACGGGCTGGCGCGGCAGCCTGGGGGTGACCACGCCGCCGGCGCTGCCCGAGGAGCAGGCGCGCTGGCCAGGGCACTGCTATCGGTCGCCGTATCCGCTCTCCGAAACCCTTTTCCTGGCGGCCTACAGCTTCGAGGCGCTGATTGGCGAGCCGTCCATGAACCCGGCCAACATGTTCGGGCTGTACTTGGCGGATGCGTTTGGCAACCGGGAACTGCTGCACCGCGATCTGAATGTCAGCAGTCAGTGGCCGGTGCTGCTACGGGCTCGCCCCGAGCAGGCGCGGCTACCCTCGTTGGCCGAGGCGCGCGCCGGGATGCCGGAGCCGAGCCCGGCCGGTGAACGCGAGGGCATTTTCATGGTGGCTGACGCCTACGAGGCCTATCCGGCCCTGCCGGAGGTGCGCCTCCGGCGGCTGCGGGTGCTGCAGGTCCTGCCCAAGAGTACCTGGCACGCCAACAGCCCGCCTCTCGGGCTGGCCAACGCCTCTCCCGGCAAGCAGGTTCTGGGCACGGTGCCCATTGAGGCCGACGGCTCCGCCTGCTTCCGGGCCCCGGCGGGCGTGGCGCTGGCGTTCCAGGTGCTGGACGAACAGGGGCAGGCCGTACAGACCATGCGCAGCGTCACCTACCTCCAGCCCGGGGAAGCGACGGGCTGCGTCGGCTGCCACGAACCGCGCCTGCAAGCCCCGGCGCCCCGGGCCAATATCCTGGCCATGGGCCGCCCGCCCGCCGTCATCGAGCCCGGTCCTGCCGGCTCGAATCCGCTCAGCTTCCCGCTGCTGGTGCAGCCGGTGCTCGACCGCCAATGCGTGCGCTGTCACTCCGGCGACAAACCCAAGGGCGACGTCGTCCTGACCCCGGAGCCCGAGGGGCCCTACACCCGCGCTTACATGGCACTGGCCAAGCGCGTCCCCTACTCGGCCTGGGGCAGCAACGCCTTCTACCCCAACAACGCCGAACCGCTTGCCGGCCCCGACCACTTCGGCGCCCGTGCCAGCCCGCTGATGAAGAAGCTCCTCGCGGGCCACTCCGAGGTCAAACTCACGGCGGAGGATGTCGCCTGTCTGGTGACCTGGATGGACGCCAACGCCCTCTTCTATGGCACCTTCAACCCCGCCGACCAGGCCCGCCAGCGCAAAGGCGAACTCATCGCCGGCCCAGACTTGCAGTGAGGGTTCCGCGCCTGCGCTCCACCGCGGTTGGCTGGAGATGCGCTGGGCTCCACCGCGGTTTTCTGGAGATGCGGTGGGCTCCACCGCTCGCCTGAGGCCAGGCGTCTCTCCAGAATACCATGGAGATGCGCTGGGCTCCACCGCGGTTGGCTGGAGATGCGCTGGGCTCCACCGC
>CAIZKT010000534.1:0-11856 GCA_903933565.1 uncultured Victivallales bacterium
GGCGGGGTGCCAGATAGTAGCCGGGGGTTGCGGAGCGCCGCAGCGCGACAATACCCCCGGATCGGAGATCCCCACGATAGGCACCCCGGCGGGGTGCCAGATAGTAGCCGGGGGTTGCGGAGCGCTACAGCGCGACAATACCCCCGGATCGGAGATCCCCACGATAGGCACCCCGGCGGGGTGCCAGAGACTAGCCGGGGGTTGCGGAGCGCCGCAGCGCGACAATACCCCCGGACTTCAGCCGACCCAGACCGGGCTGGCCCAACCCCGGTGACCGTCGCACTGGGTGACGCGGGCATAGTAGGCGCCGCCGTGCGGCGAGGGGTCCACCCAGTCGATCGTAACGTTCTCCGCGGCGGCCGTCTGCGTATGGACCACCTCGCCATTGCGGATAATGTCCACCCTCTCGATGGTCGCCTCGCCGATGGCCCGCACCGAGATGGCCTGGCGCTCGCGCGCGGCGACCTCACCGCCCATCAGGCTGCCGTTCACCCGAAAATCGATGAGCATCCGGGCGCCGGTGGTGCCATAGCAGCGGCGTGCCAGGAGCGCGTCGAAGAGGGCTTCGCGCGTGAGGGTCGGCGCCAGCACGCAGGCCAGCCCGCCACCTTCGAACGTGCGATTGCCCTGGCCGGGCCGCCCGATGTGATTGTCGGTGCCGGCGATGATGCCCATGCGCAGTCCGCGGGCCAGGGATTCATGATAGGCCGATTCGCTGCCGTCCTCCGACGAACCCCAGCCGCTGTAGATCTCGACTAGCCGTTGTGCCGGGCCGTCCGTGATGGACCAATCGGCCGGGGAGAGGTACTTCGGGTGGTGCGGAATGGCGATGAACGTCCGCCCCTCTTGCGCCAAGGTCGTGTACAGACCGGCGGGGTTGCGACCGCGCGGATCATCCGCCGGCACGCACAGGCCGTCATCCCCGCGGTAGTAGATGTTGATGTGCGGCCTGCCGCCCCACTCGTACCCGAGCAGGGTCACAAACGCGCCGGGGGCATGGAACCGCGCGGCCACCTCCCGCGTCAGCGCCCACTTCTCAGACGCCGGATGCATCAGGCTCGCCTGCCCTCTCTCGAAATGGTCTGCCAGGGCCGCGAAATCCAGACCGAGCACATCGCGGGCGAAAAGGTAGGCATCGTCGAGGCTGCGAATGCCGTCGCTGAGTTCCGTGTGCGTGTGGATCTCGCCGAAATAGACGTTGTACCCCGGCACCCATTCGCCTTTGACCGAGGGGTTGCTCCGGCCCGCCAGGCCAGCCGTGCGGTTCACCACCGTGACCCGTCGGCAACCGCCGTCCGCGTCTTGGCTCGCGTCATGGGCGGCCTCCGGCATCTCAGACCGGTTAAGCGCCGCGTCGACGGGAACCACGCGCGCCACCAGCTTGTCCGCCACCGAGCAGGCCGGCACCGTGACCCGGTACCGTTGCGCCGTGTCGCCCGTGACGCGCACCGATGGGTACGGCAACACGGGCGCGTAGTCCTTGTTGCCCTCAGCATCGACGGCCAGGTTGAAGAAGTAGGTGCCGCTGAAATCGATCGGCAGCACACGTTGCCCAGACGGGTCGCCGATGACGAAGGCAAGCTGCTCTCCCGGCGCCAACGGCTGGTCTTGCACCACCACGTCGACCACGGTATGCACCGAACCGGAGGTGGTGATCGTGCCCTCGATCCGGCACCCACCCGTGGCCCGGGCCGTGATGTGACTGCTGACGTAACCCGGGTACGTCAGCGGCGAGTTGCGGAGGAAGAAGGTCGTGCAGTCCCGTTCCTGGGCAATGCCACCCCAGAACTGGGGCAGGAGCAACGTGATATGCCCGCCCACCGCGATGGTCTTCTCTGGGACGAGCGTGATCGTCACCGTCGAGCGCCGTCCGGCGACGACCACCTCAGGCGTGGCCTGGGCCGTGGCCGGAAACGGCGTCTTGCCGAACAGCTCATGCTGCCACAGTGGTCGCGCATTGCCGCGCCACCAGACCCGGTAGTGCGTGTCATCCTCCAGCGAGGTGGTGACCAGGGTCGGCATCATGCCGAAATTCGTGAACACGGTGCGCTTACCAATCTCCATCCACGGCCTCCTTCGGTCTGTTGAACGGGCGCCACTCTCCATCCCGGCTCGCGCCGCCATGCCTGCGAGGCGCCGAAACATGCGAACTCCGCAACGCGGCGTTCGCTTTGGACTGCGGCGGCCCGCAGGGGCGGCGCCGGGCGCCGAGTACGATGTTTCTGGTGATCAAAAAGCGGTTATAAGGCTACAAAATCGGCACAGTATCGAATGCTACCTACTTTGCCAGAGATTCTTCCGTGCGCACGGCACCGATACGATTTTCTCGCCAAGCCGACGGTGGAAACCCTGCCGGTAAGCCGCGATACCGGCAACTGCTTTGGCCGCCTCAAGAGCGCCCTCAAAGCGAAGGGCAAACCGCTCCCGATCAATGACGTGTGGCTCGCAGCCCAGTGTCTGGAAACCGGGGCTGTCCTGCTCACCTATGACCCGCACTTTGCCGCCATCGACGGGCTGCGGGTGTGGCCGGAGGTAGAGCCGCAGGCATGAGGTCGGATGCGGGTCGCGTCAGGCCCGGATCGGGTCGCCTCAACTGCCATCGAGGTGGTCTGCCAGGCGTTGCCCGCGTCAATCTCTGCCATGGTGGTTAGGCAAGCATGGTGCATAGTACACCAGCAGCGAACCACAAACAGGTTCGCAACTCACGGAGAAGATACATGCTCAGATCGACCGCTCTCTTCCTGGCGCTGTTGGCGCTCCCCGGCGTCGCCCTCGCCCAGCAGACCGCGAGCAGCGGCCCGTGGACGATTACGGCGGGCCCGGCAGGGCCGGACACTGTCGCCTACCAGGGCCAACCGTTGCTCCGCGCCGGCTTCCTCAACGGCTTCCTGCCCAACTGGACCGGCACGCGCTTCAACCTGAGCGGCGCCAAGCTCACCAGCACCGCCGACAGCCTGACCTGGAGCAGGCAAGTGCCGGAGAATCAGGACGCGACGCTTACCGTCAGCCTCGCAGGCGGCAAGTTGAGCGTCTCCCTGGAGACCACCCTGTACGCGGCCGGGCCGGTGGAATTCGCCACAACCATCCTCCCCGAGGCGGTACGCACAACGGACACGTATGCCCTGATCAGCGTCAACGGCAAGCCCCGCACGTTGGACCTGCTCAGCGCCTTCGACACCCTCAACGGCCTGACCGAGCTGCGTTTCGAGCAGATGCAGCGCACCGTCATCGTGCGCTCTGACCCGGCCGTGGTTCAGGACCGCCGCGACCGCGGGCAGGGCCTTTTCCTGGTTTTCTCCCTCAAGGGTGAGGGCAAGACCGTGACCGAGCGGCGGCATTTCGAGGTCGAGGTGCAGGAGACCAGGCCTGAGGACCTCGAGGCGCGGCGGGCGACCCTGGCGCAAGTGGCGATGGAGACGCGCGAGATCGTCGTCCCCAACCGCGGCTTCGAAGGTGGCCTGGAGGAGTGGAGCGATAACCCGCGCGCGGCGGTGGACGCTGAGGTCAAACACGGGGGCAAGCAGTCCGCCCGCATCACCATCCCGGCCGACCAGACCGACAGCACCGGCATCTATCTCGTTCAGAATGTGCCCATCATCGGCGGGCGGCTCTACTCCGTCGCGGGCTTCGTGAAGAGCCAGGACGTCAAGGCTGCGTCTCTCGGGGACAAGTCCCCCACGGGCGCGACTATCATTCTCGAATGGGCCGACAAGGACGGCAAGTGGCTGGCCTCCGGCGACTACGCCAAGGGGCTCTACGGCAGCACCGACTGGCAGAAGCTGACGACCAAGCTGATACGCGCCCCCAAGGAGGCCGGCTTCGCCATCATCTTCCTGTCCCTGCGCGCCACGGGCAGCGGCTGGTTTGACGACCTCACGCTGACCGAGGTGGTCCGCAATGTGGTCCTGCTGGAGCCGTTGTTTGGCAAGACGATCGCGGATAACACGCCGTCGTTCAACTGGCAGCATGGCGAGCCCGGCCCGGGGACGCTGCAGCTATCCACCGACGAGACCTTCCCGGCGGATAAGACCACCACCTACGAGAATCTCCAGCCGCCCTTCAGCCCCGACCTGCCCCTGGCGCCGGGGAAGTGGTACTGGCGGGCCAGCATCCCCGAACACGGCACGACATCAGTGACCTGGAGCTTCGCGCAGACCGCGCCGCTGACGCAGGACTGTAACGCGCCGAAGATCAGCCCCGATCATGCGTACCTAACCACCGCCCGCCAGCCGGTGACGGTGCGCACCAGCGACAATGTCGCGGTGACGAAGGTGGAGTGCAGGCTCGACGGCCAGCCCGTTGCAGGGCAGATGAGCGCCACAGGCGTGACGGTTACGCCGCCGACCGACTGGGCGCCCGGCCTGCACCAGCTCGAGATCACGGCCGCCGACGCCGCGGGGAACTCCGCCCGGCGAATGGTCTTCCTGAACTACGCGCCCAACGTGACCCAGAAGCTGTGGCTGCCCAACGGGGGTATCGCCATCGGCGGCAAGCCGCAGTTTTTGCTGGGGATGTACGGCGTGCGCACCGAGGACCTGCCCGCGATGGCGACGGGCGGCTATGACTACGTCCACAACTACACCTGGGACGGCGCCGGCTCCAACGCCTCGGCCAGCGAGTACCTGGACGCCTGCGGCAAGCTTGGCCTGCAGGCCTTCATCGGCTTCGACCGGGCGAAGCTGCAGGCGTGGGACGAGGCGTTCGTCGCCGAGCGCGTCGGGGCGCTGAGCCGTCACCCGGCCTTGTTGGCCTGGTATCTGTTCGATGAGCCCGACCTGCCCCACCAGTACGTCCCGCCCGACCAACTGCGGGCGCTGTACCAGCTCATCCACACCCTCGACCCCATGCACCCGGTGATCGTCACCGTCGCGCAGACCAACTTCATGCCCCGCTACTATGGCAGCTACGACGTCTACTGGAGCATGGACTACGGGACCCCCGCTGCGAACGCGAAAAACTTCGAGGGCCACCGCGCCGCGCTCGAACCCGGTACGCCGATCATGTCGATCGTCCACTCCTATGACGGCAAGCAGAAGGGCCCAAGCCAGGGCGGCGAGATCGAGAAGTTCGAGCCCGGCCCCGAACAATTGCGCGCCTGCGCCTTCATGGCGATCGCCCACAATAGCAGCGGTCTGGCCTGGTGGTGGTGGGGGCAGGGCGGCGACTCCTTCATGACCGTGGCCCACGTCCCCACGGCCTGGACGGCCCTCCAGGAGACGGTGCGGCAGATCCGCGAACTGCGCCCGCTGCTCGAGGCGCAAGTGGAACCGCGAATGTGGATCGAGAAACCGGCCGAGGGGCAGGAAGTACATCTGTGGGAGAAGAGGCTGCCCGACCGCACCGTCATCATCGCCGTCAACCGCGAGAAGAAGCCCTGCAACCTCAACTTCGCCTCCCCTGCCTTCGCGGGGAAGACCCAGGCGAGCGTCCTCTTCGAGGGCCGCTCCGTGACTCTGGCGGAGGGGAAGCTCAGCGACTCGTTCGCAGGCTGGGCGGTGCATGTGTACGAGGTGAAGTAGGGGCGGCGTTTGTAGGATCGCAATGGAGGGGCTCTTCGTGAAGCGAATTCAGGCTCTGGTCGGCGTGGGTCTTTGGCTGTGCCTGCGGCTGGCGGCGGCCGATGCCTGGCCGCAGTTCCGCGGGCCGGGGTCCCTGGGCGTCGCCAGCGCCGACCCACGCCTGCCGCTGACCTGGGGAAGCACGCAGAACGTGGTCTGGAAAGTGGCGATTCCGGGGCTCGGCTGGTCCTCTCCCATCGCCTGGGGGCAATACATCTTTGTGACCTCGGCCGAGGAGGAGGGGCAGGCCGAAGCGCCGAAGAAAGGACTGTACCTGCTGGGCGAACGCCCGTTGGCGCAACGGGTTTGCCGCCGCACCGTCACCTGCCTGGAGCTCGAGACCGGCAAGGTGCTTTGGTCCAAGGTCGCGTTCGAAGGCGTCCCGGCCGGGCCACGGCACCTGAAGAACTCCTACGCCAGCGAGACCCCGGTGACCGACGGCGAACGGGTGTACGCCTACTTCGGCAATGCCGGTCTGTTTGCCTATGACCTGCAGGGCAACCTGGCCTGGTCCCGGACCTGGGACCCGGTCGACACCAAGAGTGGCTGGGGTACGGCCGCGTCACCCGTGCTGCACGGCAACCGCCTCTACATCGTCAACGACAACCAGACCCAGTCCTGGCTGGCCGCCCTGGACACCCGCACCGGCGAACAGGTCTGGCGGGTCAACCGCGACGAGAAGAGCAACTGGGCCACCCCCTACGTCTGGGTCAACGAGAAGCGCACGGAGATCGTGACGCCGGGCTCGGGCAGAACGCGTTCATACGGACTCGACGGCAAGCTGTTGTGGGAGCTGACGGGCGCCTCGGGTATCACGATTCCGACGCCGTTTGCGGGGTTTGGGCTTCTCTACGTCGCCTCCGGCTTCATCATGAGCGCGCGCCAGCCCTTGTGGGCCATCCGTCCCGGCGGCAGCGGCGATATCTCGCTGGCCCCGGGCCAGACGGATAACGAGTTCATCGCCTGGAGCCTGCCCAAGGCCGCCCCCTACAACCCCTCGCCGCTGCTCTACGGGGATCTGCTCTACGTGCTGCTCGACCGCGGGACGCTGTCCTGCTACGACGCCCGCACGGGCGAAGCCTGCTACGAGCGGCAGAATTTGCCGGGCTCGGGCGCCTACACCGCATCGCCCTGGGCCTACAATGACCGGATCTTCTGCCTGTCCGAGGATGGCGACACCCACGTGATCCAGGCCGGAAAAGACTTTAAAGTATTGGGCACTAATAGATTAGGTGATATGTGCTTGGCCTCTCCCGCCAGCGTTGGCGGCAGTTTGATCCTGCGCACGCAGTCGAACCTCTACCGGTTGCAGCAGCCCGTGGGTCCGTAAGCAGCATGCAACCTAAGCCCATAGTGGAATACCCGCCGACAGCGCCGCTCTGGCTGGATCGCTGGCCGCCAGAGCGGGTGATCCGGGAACTATTTGCCGAGGGCGTACGGCGGCTGGCCTACCGCTTCCTGGGCCTCGAGCGCCGTCGGCGGCTGGCCTGGACGGCCGACCGCCTGGTGTTCGAGCTGGGGAACCAGCAAGCCACCTGGCGCTGGGATGGCGCCAAATGGCGGCGGTCTTGCTCCTGCGGCTACACCAACGACTGCTGCGCCCACACCTATGCCGCTGCCTGTGTTCTGCTGGAAGTGCTGCGCCAGGAGCATTGGACCGCGGCCGCGACGGGCTCGCCGCCGGCGGCCAAGGCGGTCGAGGCTGGCCCGCCCGAAGCCCCTCTCGCCGCCGCCGCCGCGCCCGAAGCGCTTGCCAAAGCGCCCCACGGCAGTCCGCCACAACCCTCGTGCCTCGAGGTGGAGGCCGACTTCCACCACGAGCCCGACCGGGTCATCCTGCGCTTCTACCGCCGGGTTGAGGGTCGGCGTGAACTGCTGCGCCTGCAAACGCTGACCAATCTGGCGGTCCAAGCCCGTTTCGGCGGCGTGGCGGTGCGCTGGTCCGCCGCCGACGAGGCGTTCCTCAAGTGGCTCGCGCCGCAGCTCCAGCGGCGCAGTGAGGTGCGCTCGAATCTGCAAGTGCTCAAGCTGTTCAAAGCTGATTTCGACCACTGGCTCGAACGCTGGGAGGACAACGCCGGCCGCTTCATCGAACGCAGCAGTCAGCAGGGAGTCAGCCGACGGGGCATGCAACCGGCGCATCTGGTGATCGAGCTGGCGGACGAGGGCGAGTGGGTGCGCATTGGGGCGGTGCTGGTGCTGCCCTCCGGGGCGCGGCAGCCGTTCCATGCCATCTTCCAGAACCTGGCGGCCGGCGGTCAGGAAAGTATCGTCAGTGGCGAAATCCTGAAGTTCCAGCCGCCGCTGTCCTGGGACCTGCTTACCCGCGTCTTCTCCCGCAAGGATCCGCGCATGCGGCGGGAACACCTCTGCGAGCATCTGTCGGACCTGCTGGAGGGACGCCTCGACCTGGTGGAAGGCGCCTGCGTGCGCCGGGAACCGGTCCAGGACCGAACGTTGTTGGTTGAGGCGGTTCCCGATGGCTCCGATGTACTCTTGCGGGCGACGGTGGCGGGCCTACCGGTGACCGACGACGGCGCGGTGGCCGCCGGCATCCACAGCGACGACACGGGCTTCGTCGTCGAGATCTGCGACACGGCGGCCGTCCGCGGCCTGCGCGAGGCCTTCAAAGCCTTGGGCGCGACCGCGGCGGGCGGAGGCCGGATGCGGGTGCCCGGGGTGCCGCAGAAGATGGAACTGCTGCGCCAGACCTGGGCCCAACTCCCCCCCGCCGTCTCGCGGCGGGTCCATCCGGCCCTGCAGGCGCTGCTGGAGGGAAGCCGGGAAGTGCTCGCCTGCGTCGCCCTACGCGAGGAACGCAACTTCGTCGACCTGACGGTACGCTGGGAATGCGGCGGCGTGCAGGTCAGCGACTCCGAGATGCGGGAGGCCTTGCGTCTGGGGCGCGGCACGCTGCGCACCCGTGAGGGCAACTGGCTGGCGCTGGACCCCGCCCAGGCGCAGGCGGTGGCCCAGCGTCTCGAAGCCCAGGGCCTCAGTGCTCTCGAGCCCGTCCGCTTGTTGCGCCATGACGCGAAGGCACGACTCAACCGCCTCGGCCAGGACGCGGGGGCCTTGCCGTGGACTCCGGCCTGTCGCCATCTCGGCGAACGCCTCCTGGCGGAAGCCGACCCCGTACCGCTGCGGCGGGCGCCCGCCTTGGCCACCGTACTGCGGCCTTACCAGGAGACGGGCTTTGAATTCCTGGCGGACCGCAGCACCCATGGCGTCGGCGCCATCCTGGCCGACGACATGGGGCTGGGTAAGACGCTGCAGGTCCTGGCGTTGCTGGAGTCCTGGGTGCAACGCCGCCGGGAAGAGGGCGAGCGTTTCCGCATCCTGGTGGTCTGTCCGGCATCGGTGGTGGGAGTGTGGTTGGAGCAGGCGTCGCGCTTCTGCCCATCCCTGCGCTGCCAGACTGCCATTGGCCCGGCCGAGGCGCGCGCCGCCAGCCTGGAGCGTGAGGACTGGGATGTCCTGGTGACGCACTATGCCCTGCTGCGCCTGGACGCGGAGTCGCTGACCGCCCGCGACTGGGACATGGTCGTGTTGGACGAGGCGCAGAACATCAAGAACCCCGAGGCCCAGGTCACCCGCATCGCCAAGGCGCTGCGGACGTCGCACACCCTGGCCCTGACCGGGACGCCGCTGGAGAACCGCCTGCTGGACCTCTGGTCGGTGCTGGATTTCCTCAACCCGGGGCTGCTCGGCCCAGCCATGGACTTCTCCGCCCGTTACAGCACTCCGGCGCAGCTGCGCGAGCTGTCGACGCGGATTGCGCCCCTGCTGTTGCGGCGGACCAAGGACGCGGTGGCCCCGGAGTTACCGCCCCGTTCGGAGGAGGTCCTGCGAGTGGAGATGACGGTGGGCCAGCGCCAGGTCTACGACCGCGAGCTGCTGCGGGCACGTGAGACGCTGAATGCGCATGGCCCCTTCGACATGCTGGCGGCGCTCACTCGCCTGCGGCAGGTCTGCTGCGACCCGGCCCTCCTGGCTGGCGCGGCCGGGGAAGAGGCGGGTTCGGCCAAACTCGAGATGCTGGTGGAGAAGCTCACCGAGTTGGCCGAGGGCGGACACTTCTCGCTGGTCTTCAGCCAGTTCACCTCAATGCTGGAACGTATCCGGGTCGCGCTGGAGCAGGCCGGCCTGGCCTACCTGGTGATCACCGGCGAAACCCCTACCGAAAAGCGCACCGAACTCGTCCAACAGTTCGCCGCCGCCACCACGCCGCACGTGTTCCTGCTCAGCCTGCGAGCCGCCGGGACGGGTTTGACCCTGACGCGGGCCGATTATGTGTTCATCTTCGACCCCTGGTGGAACCCGGCCGTCGAACGCCAGGCCATCGACCGCACGCACCGTATCGGCCAGGAGAAACCCGTGTTCGCCTACCGCCTGGTGGCGGCCGATTCAGTGGAAGAGAAAGTGCTGGCCCTGCAGCAGGAGAAGGCGGAGCTGTTCGCCGCGGTGATGGGAGACGCAGAGAAGGGCATCCCCGTCTCGCGCCTGACGGCGGACGATATCCGCGCGCTGCTGGCCTGAGGCGGCGCAGTCACAATCGAGTACCTTCGGGACCTGGGCGCGGATTCCAGACGCCGCGGAGCGCTGAAAGCGCGGCCATTCCTCAGCCCAGGGCGACGCCCTGGGAAAGACGTCGTGAATGCGGTTGAGCCCTGTAGGGGCGACATACATACGGTCCATGGGCACCGCGCATCACGTATGGCGCCCTTTCAGGGCTGAGGGGTCTGGGGTGTGCCCGGTCCCAGGGCGCTGCCCTGGGCTGAGGGATTGCGCCCCTTCGGGGCTTGAGGAGACGAAGGCAATCCGGCGGTTTCTGCGGAGGGGGGTCCCGACTGCTAGGCAAGGGCGGCGGCCACGCGGGGCAGCCTTGCATGCGCCGGGGCGACTCGCTAAGGTAGGCGCGCGCTGCCAGGCGTGCTCCAGGGCTCTCACCCGGCGTTCGTCGGGCCTGTGGCGGCGCGGTGTCCAGGGACAAGCAGGAGGATGCAAGCGATGCGGAAACTCAGCGTGGTGGCGCCGGCTTGGTGGGACTACACCACCCTCGACGATGCCCTGGTGCAGGACGTGGCTCGGTTGAGCGTGGAGGACCTCGCGCAACTGAGCCGCCCCGGCTTCACGGTGGTCATGTACGATACCATCCAGGAGTTCTACCTGGCCGAGGCGCTGGAGTATATCGCGGCCTGGAAGCAGAGCAGCGCCGCCAACCCCTGCGGTATCTGCGGTCCCATCGGCCCCACGGAGCAACTGCCGCTGGTGGCCCGCATCGTCAACGCCACCGGCCTGAACCTGAAGAAGCTCGAGGCGCATTTCTGGGGCATGGATGAGTGGGTCGAAAAAGGCCAGGCGGTGAGCATCGACCATCCCCTGAGCTTTGCTAAATGCGACCTGGAGATGTGCTTCAACCGCATCGATAAGGCCTTGCGCATGCCCATGAAGAACCTGCATTTCCCCACCGGTGACCTGGCGGCCTACAGCGCCAGCTATGACCAGGTCCGCTGCCTGCTCATGCAGGGCGGTCAGGGGGACGTCAAGCACTGGGCTTTCAACGACCCACTGCCGCGCCAGGGTAAGTACAAGGAACTCCCGCCGACTCCGGCCCAGTATCGCAAGCTGAGCACCCGCATCGTGGACCTGCACCCGATGACCGTCATGCAGAATGCGCGGACCTCAGGCGGCGGCAACATCGCCATGGTGCCGACCCAGGCCGTCACCGTCGGCCCGGTGGAGACCTGGAAGTCGGAGAAGGTGTCCATCTGGCAGGCTGGCTGCCACGACAACGCCTTCGGCATGCGCCTGACCTCGTTCATGATCTCGAAGAAACTGCCGGACGCGGCGGTGCCCATGAGTCTGCTGGCGGACCACCCGAACGTGCAGTTCAACTTCTATCGCCCCGGCATCGGTCCCTGCGCCGTGGAAATGCACTAAACCGTCTTGCAGCCGAAATGGAGGAGGAACACGGCGGCCAGGAGGGCGCCTTCGCCGAGTTCGACAAGGTGAACAAGGCCGAAGTCAGCCGCGCCCTGAAGGAACTGCGGCAGGCCACTCTGCCTGGCGCCTCTGCCCCGCCTGCCCGGCCTGCGCCGCTTGCCGCGTCCGACCTGGCTGACGTGTCCGACCTCAAGAGGCGCCTCAGAGACGGAGCCTTCGCGCCACCCCACCGGGTAGGTGCTACCCAAGTCCGTCTGAAGCGCTGAAGGCGCGCTGCCATACCAGCCCAGGGCAACGCCCTGGGAATAGAATGGTTATGGGTTTGAGCCCTGTAGGGGCGAGCCATCTACCC
>CAIZKT010000535.1:0-4044 GCA_903933565.1 uncultured Victivallales bacterium
CCACCACGTCCCGACTCCACTGTAGGTCCTGTCGGGATCGGGACTTCGGGCGCAATCCCCAAGCCCCGCGAAGGGCTTAGTTCAACACAGATTGCGCGGCGGCGCTACGCCGCGCAATCTCTGACTCGTTGCGCGCACCATAAGCTGACTTGCGCCCCCTGCCCGCGTGGTCTCTGGTCTGCCCGACTGATCGGCTCCGGACTCTCCCCGCGGGGACACGTCCATCCCCGTTGCCCCGAACATCCTGGCGTTGACTTGGTGGCTGGCCGCCGCTCACCCACCCCCGGCCGCCCGGCGGAAGAGCCAAGCCGCCGGCAAGGCCTGGCGCGGCAGGCCCGGACCCTCGACCTCGACGGTCAGGCGGTTCTCGGCCTTCCAGGCGCGGATGAACTGGACCTCGAGGCTATGGAACCCCGCTTCGAGCGCGACGCTGCCGGTGTCCTGCTTGCGGTCGTAGTTCGGCATGGCCACGGGCGGTAGCTGCAGCTCCCGCGCCTCGTCGCGGATGAACAGGTAGGCGTAGACCGGCGTCGCCATGGTGAAGTGGTACATGCCAGTGGTCGGAACCCGCAGGTAACCGCGCCAGCGCAGACCGTAGCGCGGCTGCGCCGCGTACGGGGCAAGGCTGATATCCGCACAGACACCGGTCTTCAACATCGGCCGGAGCATGAGGTCGTAGAGCCGGATGCTGTCCTCATGCTCGACGTAGCCGTAGTCCAAGCCCGGCGCCAGGCCGGTCGCCTCGATCCGGTCCGGCGCCCGCGGCAGCCAGGGCCAGCGGGCGACGGTCCGGGTCGCCACCAGCGGCAGGGGTTCGGCGCCCTGGAAGAAGCGCGCCTTGAGAGTGCCTTCGGCGGTGACCGGGACCGGCGCCTGGTACACCGGCGAGGCGGCGACCGGATCGCTAGCGTCGAGCGTGCAGCGGATGTCCATGCCCGGCCGGGCGCCGGCGATGCCCAGCGGCGGCAGTTCGCTGAAGTTCAGGAACGGCCGCGGCGGGTCGATACGGGGCACGTCGGGCAGGAAGAACGGTCGCGTCTGCACAGTCCCATCGGCCGCCAACGCAAACTCGAAGTCGCTGGCTGGTAGTGTGACCGGCTTGCCGCGCACCGTCAGTTCCCCGCATCCCGTGACGATGCCTGCCAAGCGCCCGTCCGGTGCGGTCACCACGAGCAGCGACTCCGCCGCCGTCCGCACCCCGTCCAGATCGAGCGCGTGCCGCAGCGTGCCACTGCGGTAGCTGAGGCACGTGCTGTCGGTCAGCGTGGCATTGAGTCCAGGCCCGGCAGCGGTCGTGGCCGCGACGCCCACAGCACTGGCGATCGGCGTGGGCTGCCCCTTGTCGAGCGGGATCAGGAGCGTCAGGAGCGTGTCGCCGTCCTGGCTTGCCCACGCGGCATGCACGTCCACCTTGGGCCGGGCATCGCCAAGCCCGGCCGCGAACCAGCCGAGCCAGGGCTCACGGTTGCCGCAGTACTTGCGGTACGCCAGCGGCGGGCCGAAGTGAAGGAACTCGACGTTCGGTCCGCTCGGGTCGGCGGTGCGGAAGCGCTTCGCCGCCGGGTCGAGGTCGAACTGGTCGGGCTTGAACCCGGCGATGGTGCGAGTGTAGTCCGGGTCCGGCGAGTCCGGCAGGAAGTTCCAGACCTGCGTGTACTCGTGCGGCTTGTTGTCCGTGGCGGCCAGGCGGTCCTCGATGAGCCAGAGTCTGGCGGCTCTGACGAAGACCACGCGGCGGTAGTGCGTCACCGCCATGTTGATGTTTTTGTCGGCCTTGTGCTCGTACAGGTGCCGTGCGGCGTAGCCCAGGTCGTAGAGCCCATCCACCAAGTCGAACGCCGGCGAGGTGTGCCAGCGGCCCGGCACCGGGGTCTCGTAGGCGCGGCCGGCGGGAGGCGCGTTCTTGGCCTGAGACAGCCCGTCGACCAGCACGGTGTTGACCTTCAGGCTCGAGGCCTCGCTCAGGTAGAAGTCAGCGCCGCGCGCTTCCTCGTTCTTGAACATGCCGTACGTCGGGGGTCCGCCGCAGACGACGAGCGGGCGACCGTAGGCGAAGACCTGGATCGCGCCGTTGTCCCGCATCGAGTGCCCGCTCTGGGGCCGGCCGTTCATGAAGAACAGGTACAGGTCTTTCATGCCCCAGCCGCTGCGCATGGCATAGAAGCCGCTGTAAAGGAAAGCCGTTGAGAGATACGGCTGCGGGCGCGGGGCCGTCTTCCCCTCCAGCGGCGTGTCCCAGTACTGACGCGCCGCGGCGTCGCTCGCCCAGACGTTCTTGCCCAGGGTGTGATGCCAGTTCCCGACCTGCGGCAGACTGCCTAGTGGCGTCTGCAGGCCGTCGTCCACCAGCCGCCGCGCCTTGACCTTGGCCAGCGCCAGTGGCGCGAACGGCGGCGGCGGGTCGCCGCAGAAGCGGACCAGTTCCTCAAGGCCTTCCTTGTCCTGGCCGTTGTAGTTGAACGACGGTTCGAGGCTGCCCCCGTCCGGCAGGAAATTCGTCGCCAGAAAGCTCCTGTACCCGAGCTCGGTGTACTGTGCCACCTGCGGTGTCGCCTTGAAGTCAGGGAAGATGGCGGCAAGCATGGCCAGCGCCTTGAGGCCCTCGGCGCGCTGGTTGGGCACGGCGCCGTCGCGCACGCAGAACCACAGCAGCTTGCTCGCATGGTGCCGCAGCAGCGAGAGTGCGATCTCCGCAAGCTGGTCAGCCGGAATGCGCGCCATCTCCGCCGGTGCCAGCGCCCCCGGGACCGGGTGCAGTACGCCGGCCCACTCCTTGGGCTTGTCCGCACCCAGCGACTTGGCGAGCCCGGCCAGGACTTTGAGGAAGTTCTTCAGGCGCCAACCGACTTCCAGACCGTTGGTGTTCAGCCGCCAGTCGCAGCGGTAGAACTCCTCCACCTCCTTGTCCGTGGTGCCGCCCCTGGCCGCGTACGCCGCCCAGAAGGATGACTGATGGCGGACGGCGAAGTCGGCCATGATCTCGAGGCCTTTGCGCAGGTAAACGTCGTTACCCGTCTCCCAATAGCGGGCCACGAAACTCTTGGCGAACTCGAAGTTGCCGTAGGCGGTGCAGAGCAACTTCTGGTCACGGCGGCGCCCGGCCAGTTCGGCGTTGCCGCCCCAGTCCGTGACCTGGTCCACGTCGACGAACCAGGTGATGGGCTTGCCGCTGCCCGGCGCACCGCTCAGGCCGTAGATGTCGACGAAGCCGACCAGGTTCGAGGTGAGGTAGTCCTGGCGGGTGCGCACGCCGGCGAGCGCGTCGATCATACCGGTGTTGCGCGGGTGCCGGGCGTAATCGTGCCAGCCGTATTCGCCGAAGTCGTGGGTGCGCAAGCGCGCCACGACCTGGTCACGCCACAGGTCGAGAGCCTCGCCGGGCTGGCCTTCCCGGACACGCGCCGCGATCGCGGCGAGATGCGGCTGTGCCAGGTCCAGTTGCCCAAACAGGTCCGCCGCGACCTGGTCACGGGGGCGCGGGTAAGCCGGTACGGCGCCGTCCTGGCCCGAGGCCAGCCCGGCGCACCCCAGCATGGCAACCCCCACGAGTTGCCGCCATATCACTTTCGGCATGATGCCACTCCCGGCTCAATGGGATCACCGGATGCACGGGTTCAGCAACCAAGGTGCGAACCCGCTCCAGGTTCACCGGTGGACGTTGGGACCAAGTCCCGGAGTTGAGCGATCTGCGGCGCGCAACCCAACCCGGTCCGGCAGGACTGGCCCGTCTGCCTCTACGTAGCTAAAGGTCGTCGCGAACGGCGTCAGCTCATACAGACCGGCAAGACGATAAGCCAAGCCGCCGGCATGAAGGACACGCCAGCGGCGATGAATGTGAACACGATACCACCCATCCAACAGTCTTCCACTGGTGCTGGGCCCACCCTGCATTCTGGGGTTGAGTCGGTGACTCCCTGCGGAATGGCTCTCTTATTGTATCGGCCTTCACGTTGGCCTTGGTTATTTTTAGGTCCCCGTCAACATCGCACTCCAAAATCACGGATTGGCTTCCCGGGGATATTCTTGTCCAAGCATTCTTTACAG
>CAIZKT010000536.1:0-10583 GCA_903933565.1 uncultured Victivallales bacterium
CGGCTCCAGCGTGCCTACCACCCGGAAAAAGAAACAGCCCTGCTCAGGGGGTCGCGCCAGGGGGAACGCCGCATGCTCATCTCAGCCATCGTGCCAGTCCATCAAGAACCGTACCCCGTCGGCACGCTGCGCCTCAGCTACCGCAGCGCGGTTGACGAGGTCTCGGACTGGGCCTTGTTCCTTCCCGGCGACCCTCGGCAGAACACCATTGTTTACCTGCATGGGTCCTTCTCACAGGCCGACCAGATCTTCACCCGTGCCGATGTACGCAGCTTCTGGCTTAGCCGTATTCGGAAGGGCAACCACCCGCTGCTTTCGGTCAACCTGCGGGATACGGCCTACATGAGCCCGGCGGCCACCGCCGACTTCTCGGACCTGCTGGACTTCAGCCGGCAGTATCTGGGTTGCGAGCGCTTCGTGCTTCTCGGCGGTTCGGGCGGGGCCTCCAGCGCCATGGCCTATGCGGTTGTGCATCCCGAGAAGCTTCACGGCGTCATCGCCATGGGCATGTGCGATCTTGTGGCTCGGCTCGAATTCGCCCGCAGGAGCGCCAACCCGATCCTGAAGCGCTTGGCCTCCACGGTCTTTGCCGCGTACGGCGGCACGCCGGAAGAGAAGCCGGAGCTCTACCTGGCCCGCTCGGTCCTGGCTCACGCCGACAGACTCACCCTGCCGGTGGTGCTCACCATGGGCGCCAACGACGCGCTGATCCCGGTGCAGGAAACCCGCAAGATCGCCGCGGCGATGCGGGGCAAGCCAGGCTTCATCTACCACGAGGTGCCTCAGGGGGACCACGACTCGGCCCTCTGGGTGGACGTGGACCTCACCACCCTGACCCTCCGCCCGGTTGACGGCCGCTGATCGGCTCCCCCGTGCGGTTCGGTCTCTGCCCCCGCGGTCTGGAGCGCAGAGGCTCCCGCTAGACCCTCGGCTCGCTCGCATCCCGACTTCTGGCAATTGGCCTTCGGGGCCTGAGAGTATGGCGCGACGGCCGCGGCGGCCGTGTCACTGGAGAAACAACCCAGGAGTCGAGCATGATAACGCTATGGGAACAGGCGCCGGGACTGGACCTGGCGCTGTCAGGAGATATCCCAGCGCTGACGCCGTATCTGGTCTCCGGGCCCGGACCGCGCCCGGCGGTGATCATCTGTCCCGGCGGCGGCTATATACGCCGCGTCGAGCGTGAGGCCGAGCCGATCGCGCGCTGGCTGAACCAGCTCGGTTTGCACGCCTTTGTGCTTACCTATCGCGTGCATCCTTACCTCTATCCGTACCCGGTTCTCGACGGCAAACGGGCGGTGAAAGTCCTGCGCTACCAGGCGGCGAGGCTGGGCGTCGTTCCCGACCAGATCGGCATCCTCGGATTCTCGGCCGGAGGGCACCTGGCCTCGACCGTCGCGACCCACTTCGACGAGTACGAGTCGCCCGCGCTGGACGACATTGACGCCGTCTCCTGCCGACCCGACTTTGCCATCCTCTGCTACCCGGTCATCAACCTGGACTCCGCCCACGCGCACCGCGGCTCGGCGGTCAACCTGCTCGGCGAGGGCGCCGACCCTGTCCTCTTCAGTAAGTTCTCCAACGAGAAGCAGGTGACGCCGCGGACGCCGCCCTGCTTTCTCTGGCATTCGACCGGCGACACGGCCGTGCCGGTGGCCAATAGCGTGCGCTTCGCTAATGCGTTGGCCGATAACGGCGTCCGGTTCGGCCTCCACGTCTACCCCGGCGGTCAACACGGCTGGGGACATGGATGGAACGGGGACGATGGCTGCAGTTGGAAAGAGAGTTGCGCCGAGTGGCTACGGCTGATGCACCTTGGCGCACCGTAACACCGTTCGGCCCCGAACCCCGAAACCTCGTATGAGACTCGCCGCAACCTCGTATGACACAAGAAGCTTCCCATTCCGCTCTTCGTCCGCCGCGGCGGCCTGAACCCTTAACCCTGAACCCTGAACCCTTAACCCTGAACCCTGAACCCTTAACCCTGCGAGAGAATGGAGTTAGGCATGTCAGACATCGTCATCCCGAAGGCAGAGTTCGCGGCCCGCATCGCGGCCACCTGTAAGGTCATGGCAGAGCAGGGTCTGGATACGCTGCTGGCCTTCTCGACCGAGAGCGAACCCGCGAACGTACGCTACTACTCTGATTACTGGCCCAGCTTCGAGACCGCCGCGGTCCTGATCAGCGCCGATGGCCGGGCCGCCCTGCTGATTGGTCCGGAAAGCCGGACCTTCGCCGCCGCCCGCTCACAGATCGAGCGCGTCATCCAGGTGATGGACTTCCGCGAGTCCTCGCAACCGGAGTACCCAGGCAGCCGCCTGCCGAGCTGGAAGGACATCTTCGCGGAGTTCCGCACAAAGCGCCTCGGGATCTCCGGGTGGCAGATGTTCCCGCACCCCATTCTGCAAGGCATTCGCGACGCCTTGGGCGAGGCTGTCATCGTGCCTGCCGACGCGGTGACCCGTGCGGTGTCCATGCAGAAGAGCCCCAACGAATTACGCTGTTTGCGGGAGGCCGCGCGCCTGTCTGAACTGGGCTTCAAGGCGGTGCTGGAGGGCATTCGGCCGGGGCTGACCGAATGCCAGTTGGTCGGCCTGGCCACTGGCGCCATGCTGGCCGCGGGCGCGGAAGCAACCGGCTACCCGGTCTGGTGCTGCTCCGGGCCAAACTCGACCCAGGCCATCAGCCGGCCCTCACAGCGCCGGGTGCAGACCGGCGAGATCATCCACTTCAGCGTCGGGGCGAAAGTCTCTGGCTACAGCGCCAGTATCGGTCGGCCGGTCGTGTTGGGGACTTGTCCGGCGGAGATGCGGAGGTTCCTGCAGGTCGGCCTGGACGCCGAAAATATGACCATCGACCTGATGCGGGCGGGCACCGCCGCCGCGACCGTCGCCAGCAAGGTGCATGGCTTCATCCGCGAGCAGGGCTACGGCGAAGCTATCCTCTACGGTCCCGCTCACGGTTGCGGACAGATGGAGTGCGAGTATCCCTTCCTCGAGACCTCCTCGACCTACACGCTGGAAGAGAACATGGCCTTCATGGTCGACATCTTCCTGGGACAAAAGAACCAGGGCTTCCGCTGGGAGGATGGGGTCATCGTCAGGAACGGCCCCGCCGAGCAGCTCTCGAGCTACAAACGGCAGTTGAACATCCTGGAGGTTTGACCATGGTCATCGACATTCACGGTCACCTGGGCAACATCAACCAGGCGCCATTCTGGGCCGCCGAAGCGGCCACGCTGGAGCGCATCCTCGAGGCGGCCGGCGTGGACCGGCTGTGCGTCTCTTCGGCCAAGAGTATTATGTACGACGCGCGCGAAGGCAACGCTGACCTGGACCGCGCCTTGAAAGACTCCACCAGGCTGCTGGGCTACGTCACCGTCAACCCGCTTTTCCCGGAGTCGCTCGACGACCTGGGCCTGCTGGCGGCGGAGCGTAAGTTTGTGGGGGCCAAGGCGCATCCGGACTATCACGGTTATAACCTGCGCTCCCGGAAGGCGCAGGACTTTCTCAGCGAGGTCGCGCGGCGCGTGCCGCTGATGCTCATGCATGTGTCCTGCATGCCAGGTACCGGGTTTGCCGATGCCGAGCAGACCGCCGAGTTCGCCGCCCGCCATCCGGGCACCCACTTCGTCCTCGCCCACCTGGCCGGCATCTACCAGAACCCTCAGTACCCCTACTTCCCCAACCTGGAAGGGCTGGAGAAGGTGGCCGCCTTCAAGCTCCCGAACCTCTATGTCGATACCGCCCATTACCTCATGTATGTCTACCCCGGGGTCATGGAACAGATGGTCGACATCATCGGCGCTGAGCACATCGTGTTCGGCACCGACGCGCCCCTCCAGGGTGCGGCCCAGATGCGCTTCGCCCTGGAGATCATCCGCACCCTCGACATCCCCGCGGCGGACAAGGAGCGGATCCTGTGCGGCAACGCGGAACACGTGCTTGGACTGGACCGGCCGGCCTGAGCGCCGCCGCCGGGGCTCAAGCCCAACGAACGACCCACCACGCAGAAACGGCGCCCCACAGCGCCACCACCAGGAGAAGGCGTCACCATGAAGCTCAGAGACCGGTTCTGGATCTGGGGACAAGACCCCGGCTGTCACCACCTCAATCCCCAAGGCAAGAATGGCTACAACCTGCCGGGCACAAACCGCATGGATTCGCGGCAGGGTTGCGATTTCCTCGGCATCTCGCGTTGCTGCCGGGTGACCATGTGGACGGGGCCCTTTCCGCCGTTCGATGCCGAGGCCGAGAAGATCAAGGACCTCAAGGCGGTGGTCTGGTCGGCCATCGGTGCCGGCGGGGTCACGCAGCATAACAACGACAAGAGCGATCTCAGCGAAGTCCTGCGCATGGCGGCGTTGTACCCGAATGTAACCGGGGCCGTCTTGGACGACTTCTTTACCTCGGTCCAGACCGCCGGCACGCGGCCGGCCCGGCATTCCGTCGCCAGTATCCAGGCCATGCGCGACCGCCTGCATGGGTTCCCAAAACGACCGCTCGACCTGTGGATGGTCTGGTACAGCTACCAGCTCGACTACAGCGTGCAGGACTACCTGGACCTGGCCGACGTCATCACCCTCTGGGTCTGGAAAGGCTCCGAGCTGGGGAATCAGGATGAGCACATCAAGAAGGTGCTCGCCAGGACTCCCACCAAACGCCACTTGGCCGGGTGCTACCTGTGGAACTACGGCGAGGCAAAGCCCCTTAGCCTGGACGCCATGAAGCGCCAGTGCGAGACCTACCACGACTGGATCCGCAAGGGCTGGATCGAGGGCATCGTCTTCTGCTCGAACTGCATCTGCGATGTCGGGCTGGACACGGTCGAGTGGACCCGCAACTGGATTGCCACCGTCGGCGATGAGGAGGTCTGAACCCCGCCCGCGCCTGAGGCCAGGCGTCTCTCCAGGGGAATGCGCTGGAGATGCGGTGGGCTCCACCGCGGTTTGGTGGAGATGCGGTGGGCTCCACCGCCCGCGCCTGAGGCCAGGCGCCTCTCCAGGGGAATGGACCGGCCGCGGCTCGCGGCCAGTGCCCGGGAGCCCCGGGCGCTCCAGAGCCGCTGGAGATGCGGTGGGCTCCACCGCCCGCGCCTGAGGCCAGGCGTCTCTCCAGGGGAATGGACCGGCCGCGGCTCGCGGCCAGTGCCCGGGAGCCCCGGGCGCTCCAGAGCCGCTGGAGATGCGGTGGGGGGCCACCGCCCGCGCCTGAGGCCAGGCGTCTCTCCACAAGACCCGCGGCCCGCCGCGACGGCTCGCCGTTCAGGCGATCTTGAGGAGACGGCGCAGGCGTTCCAGGATCATGCGGACGCCCTCTTCACCGAGTTCCCGCGAGGCCTCGGCAGCGGAACGGACGTACCACTTCTTGGCATCGAAATGGCCCATGTCGACGGTCTCCGGGCAGAGGGCCATCATGAGGCTAGTCTCACCCTTACCGGCGTGGTCAAAGGGGAAGCGCGCAATGATGTCCGCATCCATGAGGGGATGGCCTTTGATCCAGCTGAACGGGTCGGTGCCGGCATCGTGCTGTTCGTAGTAGTGCTCCATGGCGTTGTCGCCCCACCAGCCCTCCTTGCCCGCCGGCCCCTCGAGGTACTCGAAGATCACCTGCCGCGCCGCCAGCTTGAATGCCAGGTCCGTCGGCATGCCCGCCGCAAAGTTCTCGGACTGGTGATGGATGATGAAATGTATGTTGCGGAAGCCAATACGGATGAGTGACTTAAACAAGTCCTTGGCAAAGGGCAGAAGGACGGTCGAATCGACCTGAACCGAGCCGTTGCGCGCGGCGGGCTCGACCGCATAGCTGGCGGCGCCGTAGTAGAACGGCGGCAGCAACACCAGGTTCATCTCGTTCTCGAGAATCTCGCAACAGCGGCTGACGGCGAGGGTATCCATGCCCACGGGCAGATGCTCGCTGTGGTACTCGAGCACGCCGAGGGGCAGGATAACCGGCCACTTCTCGTCAATCGCCTGACGAAGCTGGTGGGGGCGCATCAGTTCATAACGCATGGTCGCTCTCCTCTTGGGTCGCCCAGGACCGCGGGGGTCTGACCGGCGGCAAGCCCGGCCAACCGCCGGACGGCGGAAACGCGCAGGGGTCAAGGACGCACACTATACCGTCACTCGCCGCCTCGCACCACGGCGCAGAGTTGCCGCCGCCTGACAAGCATGGCCTGCTGGGGTATGGTACAACGGACGGTATGGGCGAGGGTGCCTTCCCCGACCAGACGAGTCTAGCAGCCTCGAGGGGTTCCGTGTGGAGGTCTTTCCAATGCGTCTTGGGCTCAGCCTGTGGTTCTTAGCGTTCGGGGTTCTCCCAGTGGCGGCGGATTTGACCCTGGTCAAGGATGGCGCCAGCGGCTACGACATCGTGCTACCGGAGAAGGCGACCCGCCCGGCGCGCTTCGCCGCCAACGAGTTGCAGCAGTTCATCGAGCAGTCCACCGGGGTCAAGCTGCCGATTGTGACGCAAGTCCGCCCGGGCCCGGGCCACCTCTTCGTCGGTCCCAGCGCGGCGTCCACCGCCGCGGGAGTCCGGCCCGACGACCTGGAGCCGGAAGGCTTTCACCTGCGGGTACTCGGGCAGGATGCGCATCTGGTCGGCAGCGATACGGACGGCGACCCGACCCGGATTGGCTCCAACTACCCGGTGAACACCGGCACTCTGAGCGCAGTCTACGACTTCCTGGAGCGTTTTCTAGGGGTCGTATTTGCCTGGGATGATGAATTGGGGACGGTGGTGCCGCGCCACACTACCGTCACGATTCCGGCGGTGGATCTCACCGCCAACCCGGGCTGGTCCTACCGGGCCCTCGCCTACGGGCCTGCCGACGCGACCTACGGCATCTACGGGCGGCGCCTGCGGCTCGGGCACCCCTTCTCGGTGCAGCATGGGCACAACTGGTTCGGCATTCTGCCGGTGGGCACCTACGGCAAGGAGCATCCGGAGTACTATGCGCTGGTGCGGGGCGAGCGGCAGGCGAAGTACTACATGGGCTCGCACGGTGGTCAGGTTTGCACCTCGAACCCAGCGGTGATCGAGATCTTCGCGCAGGCGGCGATGGCCTATTTCACCGCCAACCCTGACCGCGACATGTTCTCGCTTTCGCCAAACGATGGCGGGGGTTTCTGCGAGTGCGCCGACTGCCGGGCGCTGGACGGGGGCGAGTTCCTGCCGGACGACCCGAGTATGCCGGTGCTGACCGACCGCATGCTGCACTTCTACAACGCCATCGCTGAGAGAGTCGCGCCGACCTGTCCGGGGAAGCTGCTTGGGGCCTATGTGTACAGCTACTACCAGCGCCCCCCGGTGCGCGAGAAGACCCTGCACCCGATGCTTTACCTGATGCAGGCCACCAACAGCGCCTTCGGCCAGGGACAAGGCTGGCAAGCGGAGCATGAGGGCGAGAAGAAGTGGGTGGCCCTCACTCGCACGTTCGCCAAGTATGACATCTACTACTACGGGCCGCCGTCGTTACACCTGATGGCTCCCATGACCAGCCATCTGCTCGAGCGCCTCAAGGCGGAGCAGGCCATTGGGATGCGTGGCGGCTATCTGTACATCGGCCAGACCTACGAGCAACTGGGTGCGGGGCACTACCTGATGGCCCGCCTCATGTGGGATGGCAACGCCGACGCCCGCGCCCTCGAAAAGCAGTACTACGACGCGCTTTACGGCGCCGCCGGGGTGGAGGTCAAGGCCTACTATGACCTACTGGAAGGGCGCTTGCGGCGGGTGATGCTGGAGGGGGAGACGGTGGCGGAACCCGCGGTCAAGGCGATGGCGGGTAAGATCGAAGGCATGAACTCGCCCGGACAGACGCTGGCGGCTTACTGGCCAATCCTGGACCAAGCCGAGACACTGATGAAGCAGGCTGAGGCCAGGCCCCTCTCCAACCTGGAGAAGCAGCGCCTGGCACGCCTGCGGGATCACCACGATTTCATGCTGGCGACGGTGCGCGGTATGATCGCCGCCGGCCGTCTGGAGATACAGTCGACCTTCAACGAGCAAGACGTGGCGCTGCTGAAGGCTGCCGTGGAGCTCCGTGAGGCCGCCAAAGCGCGGCTTGCCGTCTACGCGCCGACCTTTACCAAGGCCATCGCCGCGGCGGATAAGGCGGAGACGGCGCGGGTGTCCCCGGACGGCGCTTTCTATCAGTTCACCCGAAACGCCCGGCCACTGCAACTCAGCGCCCCGACGGCGGCGACGCCACCGACGCTCGACGGGCTTGCCGACGAGGCGGTCTGGAAGCAGGCCCCGGCCTACTACCTGCTGCTGGCCAGGAGCGCGGTGCCGCCGGAACTGGGGGCACGGGCGAAGCTGGCCTGCGATCAGGACTCTCTCTACGTCTTCGTCGAGGGGCGCGAGCCGACTGTGGGCAAGCTGATCGGGGCCACCACCGGCCACGATGAGGTCAAGCTCTTTGACGATGACGCGGTCGAAGTTTTCGTGCAGCCGCCTGGCACGCCAGCCTACTACCAGATCGCCGTGGGAGCCGGTGGCGGTCTCTATGATGGCGCGCACCCGACCGGCGACCCGGCGCAGGGCGAGGTGAAGTGGGAGTCGCGGGCTCGTTCCGCGGTCATGATTCAGCCGCACGGTTGGGCGGTCGAGCTAGCCATTCCGTTTGCGGCTTTCGGGGTGGCGCCGGGACCCGGGTGGAAGGTCAACGTCTGCCGGACTCGGCGGGGCAACGCGGAGCCCGACGAGTACACCGCGGTCAGCCCCACCTTTGGCGGCTACCACGTCCCCCAGCGCTTTGCCCCCCTGCTGCTGGGCGGCGAAGGCCAGCCGGTGTCGTTCCAGTACGGCAGCTTTGACGATCTGCTCCCGGCGGACGTCCAGAAGCGCCTGAATGCGCAGGCCAGCGGCGGGGCCGTCTGCGAGCTGGTCAGCGAGCGGGCCTGGTGTGGCACTCAGGCGGTGCGCCTGACGGTGCCCCCGGGCGGCCTGGGCAGCCTAACTCTGACGGCGGAAGTCAAGCCTAAGACCGGTTACAGGATCGTGCTGGCCCATTACAACCGCACGGTCACCCTCAACCCACAGGTGCGCGACCAGGCGCCCATCACCCGGGTCATCTTCCGCGCTGCCACCGGCGCGGCGGTGACCCCGACCACGGGCTACTCGTGGAGCGGCACCAAGGCCACGGACAAGCTGGAGCAGTGGCGCTTGTTCCCACACGTCTTCACCACGCCCGAGGGCACCACGCAGATCGGTTTCACCCTGTTCTTCCACCACCCTGGCGAGTACTGGGTAGACGAGGTCCGGATCGAGGAACTCTAGCACGTACGTGTCGCCGCGGCCGTTACCTCGACGCCGAGGTCGGCCCACTTGGCAAGCTCTGGTCCCCGACCTTTCCGAGTTCGTCGGCGCGGTTGTAGGCCGCTTGCACCGTCCGGCGGATCAACGGCCGGAAACCGCCCGCCTCCAGTACCGCCAAGCCCGCCGCGGTAGTGCCTCCGGGCGAGGTGACGGCCCGGCGCAAGTCATCCGGGCTGCCTAGTTCCTGCCGCAGCATCTCCGCCGCCCCCGCCAGCGTTTGCACCGTCAATCCCAGGGCAAGCTCGGCGGGGAGTCCCACCGCAATGCCGGCATCGGTAAGCGCCTGCACCATCTCGAAAACATACGCCGGACCGCTCCCGCTGAGCGCCGTAACCGCATTGATCCACCCCTCAGGCACTTCCTGCACGCTGCCCAGACCCCCAAAAATCTGCTCGCACCGCGCCGCATCCGCGTCCCGCGCCTCGCTGCCGCGTGCGTACACCGTCGCGCCCTGCCCCACCAACAGCGGCGTGTTGGGCATCACTCGCAACACCCGGCCCGTACCAAACCAATCCTGTAGGCGGGCCAGCGGGACCCCCGCGGCGATTGAGATGATGAGCACCTCCGGCCCCAATCTCGGCAACGCGCGCGCCGCCTCCTCAGCCATCTGCGGTTTCACCGCCAGAAGCACAATGTCCGCCTGCGTGAAGGCTTTCCCCGGAGCCTCAGCGCAGCTTACGCCCGTCGCCTCAGTGAAACAGGAGCGTGCCGCGGCCGAAACATCGCACGCCGTCATCTCTTCAGCCCCGACGATCCCGTTCTGCGCCAGCCCCCGCGCCATGGCCGTCGCCATCTTGCCTGCCCCCAAGAAAGCCAGTCTCATACGCCTACACCCCTTTCCGACATCCTCGTCCACCACAGGCCTCAACCTGACTAGCCACGCCCGCCCGCCTCACCCCCTCCCGGTCCCGTTCCTGACCACCCAGCGCCGGGGACCAGGCCTGGAACCGTTCGGATCAGTGAGATCCTCCCGGCAGACGTCGCCCTGCCAGAGCCGTCTTCGTAGCCCCAGTATAACCGCTTCCCGATGGCTCCGCGAGCAAGCCCCGGTCGTCCAAGACACCGCAGGGCTGTGCCCTGGACCCTTGTAGGAGACTTCCAGGGCGCAGGCCGGTCGCGACGCGGGTATGTAGTCGAGCCTCTAGCGCCCCGCCGTGCCGGGCAGAAGCCCCTACGGAGCTGACCTGCCCCCGCTGGGGCCCAGGGCTGCTTCTCTTTCCGGGTGGTAGGCACGCTGGAGCCGGCGGTCCGCACCGGCCC
>CAIZKT010000537.1:0-6134 GCA_903933565.1 uncultured Victivallales bacterium
GCGGTGGAGCCCACCGCATCTCCACCGGCTCTGGAGCGCCCGGGGCCCCCGGGCACTGGCCGCGAGCCGCGGCCGGTCCATTCCCCTGGAGAGGCGCCTGGCCCCAGGCGCGGCGGTGGCCCCCCACCGCATCTCCATTCCCCTGGAGACCGGCTCAGGCTACGGCCCCCCCCTGCCCGCTACTCCGCTACCTTCCACGGCCCTGGAACCCGCACGGCCTCGGCCTCACCTGGCCAGGGCGGCATGGTGACCGCCACCGCGGCCACTGCCTGGGTGGGCGAGGCGCGGAATTGGAAGTGCGTTCCGCGCGGAAGGGTGACGCATACCCCCGGCTCAAGAGCAACGATCTCCTCCCTGGCGCCCTGCTTACGCCACATTTCCCCTTGCCCGGAGACGACGTACCAAATCTCCCCGACGGTCCGATGGACCACCGCGCGAGCCACCTTTCCCGCGGCCAGTTCAAAGTGCGCCATCCCGCCGGCGGACAGGCCGAGCAGGATGCGTACGTCGGAGCCGTCGGGAGCCACCACGGTGGGTGCCGCGGGCAGACGCTGGGTTGCAAATTCGCTCATCCTGACCCTGCCTTACTCCGTTGCGGCGCCCTGAGGGCGGGCGCAGCGGCCTCTCAACCCGGTCCGCCGCCGCGTTTCTCCTCCGGCGGCCCTTCCTCAGCACTATCTCCGCGTGCGAGCATAAGGTAATCCACGAGAAGCCGGGAAGAAACGCCATCCACGGCGAGAGCAGGGCTCTCTCTCCGCCGTCTGCCTCTCCGTCTCCTCCAGTCGCCGTCTCGCCGTCTCGCCGTTTCCAGAACCCAGGACCTGAGGTGTCACCACCTACGAAACTGACACACGCCCGGCCTTCGTCCGCCCCCTTGTCTTCGGCCTTGCGGCCATATACTTTACCGGGCGCGGACGAGAGAAACGTCGGCGCTCTGTGGACCGCATACCGAGGCGCAAGGGAGGTTCGATCGTGAACATTACCGAGAGCAGGCTGGGCGAGGTCACGATGCTCGGCCTTGAGGGTCGCCTGGATTCCGTCAGCGCTCCCGAGTTGGAGCGGAAGATCAAAGCCTTGACCGACGCCGGCTCGGTCCGCATCGCTCTCGATTGCGCCAGGCTGGAATACGTCAGCAGCGCCGGCCTGCGCGTCTTCCTCGGCGCGGCGAAACGACTGAAAACCGCCCAGGGACGCTTCGCCCTGGGGGCCGCCGTCGAACAGGTTCGGGAGATTCTCGACATGGCGGGTTTCGCGAGCGTGCTACCCGTCCTGAAGACCGCTCAGGACGCCGCCAGCGCGTGTGCGTCGTAAACCCGTAAACCGCGTGCCAGGAGGGGTTAGGCCATGTTGAGCTTCGCCGAGGAAATCATCCTGATTGCGCTGGACGAAGAGCGCGGCGACTTCGCCCGCCTGCCGGACGGCGAATTGGCGGTGGCGCTGGTCGGCGCCGTGCTGCTGGAACTGACCTTCCTGAACCGCATCGATGTCGACAACAAGAACCTCCTCCTGGTCGATGAGACCCCTACCGGTTCCGCCGTGCTGGATGCAAGCCTGGAGATCATGAAGGCCTCCCCCAAGGAGAACACGACCTCGTACTGGCTGCATCGCCTGGCCGGACAGGCAAACGCCATCCGGCAAGAGGCGCTGGAGCAACTGGTCCGTAAGGGCGTGCTGCGCCGCGCCGAGAGCAAGGTCTTCTGGATCTTCCCAACCAAGCGCTATCCGGCCCTCGACAACCGGGAGATCAAGGCGGTGGAGGCGCGGCTCAGAGAACTTATCCTGGGCGACGACATCCCCGACCCTCGTGACGCAGTGCTGATTAGTCTGATCAACGCCTGCCGCCTCTTCCGTTACCTCTTCTCGGCGGCTGAACTGGAACGGGTGCGCCCGCGCATCAACGACCTGGCCAGGCTGGATCTGATCGGCCAATCCGTGGTCCGTTCCCTCCGTGACCTCGAGGCCGTGCTCAGTTTGCCCCTGGGACTCTGAGAAACAGCGCCGAAGCCCCCCCTGCGGCCAAGCGCCAGCCGAGCCTTAGTCCGCGCGGTGGACGGGTGTCTTGGGGTTGTTCCACCAGCGTTGACTCAAGCGGGACTTTGTGCCAGAAACAAACGCTCCGCGCTGCACGAAGCGTTGCTCGGGGCTGGTTTGGTACGCCCTATCGGGACTAAAGACGCTCGGCTCATCCTCACGACACAGGTCGCCCACTGCCGTTCACCCTCACCTCTTTCAACCCCTGCAGCGCCATCGACAAGCGCCCTCAGGCGGTCTATGGTTAGGGCCGACCTTTGGAGTCCCTCGGCCAAGACAAGGCTTTCCCTGTGACGCAACCCGCAAACCTGAATAAGCCCGACGAAAGCAAGTACCGGAACTGCATCCGCTGCGGCCTCTGCCTGTCGGTTTGCCCGACCTACCGGGAGCATCTCAGCGAGACGGCCTCGCCGCGCGGACGGGTGGCCCTGACGCGCAAGGGCCTGGAGGGCGAACTCGAGCTCAGCCCGAACTTGATGGGCCAGATGTACGGCTGCTTCGCCTGCATGGCCTGCAACGACGCCTGCCCGGTCGGCATTCGCCCGGCGGACCTGGCCCTGGACATGCGCCAGGTGCAGGAACAGATTCGCCCGGCGGGCTGGAAGCAGGCACTCTTCGGTCGCCTCATCCCCAAACCGGGGCGCCTGGAACTGGCCACTCTGCCCCTGCGGCTGTACCAGAGGCTAGGCCTGCGCCGGTTGGTGTATGCGCTGGGGCTGCGCAAGCTGATGCCCGCCCAGTTACGCGACCTGGAAGCCATGCTGCCACGCCTGCCCCAGCGTCCGCTTCGGCAGGTTCTACCGGAAGTCACCACCCCCAGCGGCGAAAGCCGTTACCGGGTTGGCTTCTTTCTAGGCTGTGCGCAAAGCCTGATGTTCGCCAACGCCAGCGCCGCGACGCTGCGAGTGCTGGCCCGCAATGGCTGCACCGTCATCACGCCGAAGGCAACGGTCTGCTGTGGCATGCCTGCGGCGGGGTACGGGCGGCAGGACCTGGTGCGCGGACAAGCCCAACAGAACATCGCGCTGTTTGAGCAGGCCGGCGTCGACACCATCGTCACCGACTGCGCCACCTGCGGCTCTTCGCTGAAGGAATATGCTCACCTTCTGGCGGCTGACCCAGCCTGGGCTGAGCGCGCGGCCGCGTTCAGCAAGAAGGTGCGCGATGTGAGCGAATTCCTGGTCTCGATCCCGCTCGAAAAACCGCGGGGACGCATCGCGGCGCGGGTCACCTATCACGACCCCTGCCATCTGCGCCGCAGTCAGGGCGTCTGGAAACAGCCGCGAGCGTTGCTGCAGATGATCGACGGTGTCGAGTTCGTTGAACTGCCCGAAGCCGATTGGTGCTGTGGCTCGGCAGGCAGCCAACTGATCACCCACTACGAGACCTCGCTCAAGGTGCTCAAGCGCAAGATGGACAATCTTGAAAGCACTAAGGCTGAGTATATTGCGTCGGGCTGCCCCGGTTGCCAGATGCAATTGAACGTCGGCATCCGTCGGCGCGGACTTGGGGTGCAGGTGGTGCATCCCATTGAGTTACTGGACAGGGCCTATACCCCATGAACCCAACCCTCATCGCGGAACTGCAGCAGATCACCGGCAAAGACGGCGTGCTGCACACGCCCGAGGACCTGGCTGTCTACAGTTACGACGGCACCTTCGCCGAGCACCGCCCGGATGTGGTCGTCCTGCCGCGCACCACCGCACAGGTCAGCCAGATTGTGGTGCTGGCGGCGCGCGAACGCCTCCCGCTGGTGACCCGGGGAATGGGCTCCGGCCTGGCGGCGGCCTCGGTGCCGTTCAGCGGCGGCATCACGCTGTCGCTGACCCGCATGAACCGCATCCTGGAGATTGACCGGGTCAACGCCACCGCCCACGTCGAAGCGGGCATCGTCACCGCCGACCTGCAGACTGCCGTGGAGAAGCTCGGGCTTTTCTATCCGCCCGACCCATCCAGCCTCCGCCACTCGACCATCGGTGGGAATATCGCCTGCAACGCCGGCGGCCCGCGCTGCCTGAAATATGGGGTGACCGGCGACTATGTGCTCGGCCTCACCACCGTTCTGGCGGATGGGCGCATCCTGCACACCGGCGGAAAACTCATCAAGGACGTGGTGGGCTATGACCTGACCGCGCTCCTGACCGGTTCGGAAGGGACCCTGGGCATCTTCACCGAGGCGTTGCTGCGGCTCACCGCCAAGCCCAAGTTCGCCCGCACCGCGCTGGTCGAATTCGCCGCCTTGGAAGATGCCTCCCGCACCGTCAACGCGATCCTCTCCGCTGGCATCGTCCCGGCCACCCTCGAACTGATGGATGAGACCGCCCTGGCCTGCATCGAGGAAGCCATGCACCTCGGACTGCCACTCGATGTGGAAGCCGTCCTGCTCATCGAAAGCGACGGGGCGGATGAAACCGCGGTGGTCCGCGAGATCGAAGCCATCGCCGCCATCTGTCGCGACTGCCAGGCGAGGCAGGTCAAGGTGGCGAAGGATGAAGCCGAACGCGCTAATCTGTGGAAGGCGCGCCGCTCGGTCTCGCCGGCCTTGGCGCGCCAAGCGCCCAACAAGCTTGGCGAGGACATCACCGTCCCGCGCAGTGCTATCCCGGAAGCCATCCGCGGCCTGAAGGCCATCAGCGCCAAGTACGGCTTGCCGATCGTCATCTTTGGTCATGCCGGAGACGGCAACCTGCACCCCAACATCCTGTTCGATAAACGCCTTCCAGAACAGTGGCACAAGGTCGAGCAGATGGTCTCCGAGGAATTCGCCCTGGCGCTCAAACTCGGCGGCACACTCTCGGGTGAGCACGGCGTCGGCGCGCTGAAGCGCCCCTACATGGAAAAGGCCCTCGGCCCCATCTCGATCGAGATCCAAAAACGCCTCAAGGCCGCCTTGGACCCGCTCAACATCCTGAATCCGGGGAAGGTCCTGCCAGACTAGTCCGCGAGGCGGATCTCCGCGGTCACCTTACCGTCCGCGACGGCGCTCCAGTACAGGCCGCCAGTCGTCCCCACCGCTGGCGTAGCTTGCGGAATCCGCAGGACGTGCCGACGCCCGTCGCTGAAGTCGACGGTGAACTCGGCCACCCCCTCCGCCACCCTGGCGCTGACCGCCTTGAGCGGCAGTTCCTGCTCCGAGCGCAGGGGCAGCAGCAACCACGGCAGCAGGCGCTCGCCCGCGCCCTCGGTCCTGAAGACGGGCGTAGCGACGGGACGGACCTCGTAGCCACGGGCTGGCACCCACCCTTGCACGGCGGGCTGTTCCTGGCCCTTGATGATCTCGACGCTAACCTCAGCGGAGTGCAGCGCCACGATGGCCAGGTTCGGCTGCTTTGGGTCCGTACTCCGGGCCAGCAGCGGTGAGGTGCCGGTCTCGGCATTCTCGCCATCGAAGTGGAAGATGGCCTCGTAGCGATGCGGCGCTGCGTCCGCGGGCGTCAGGCGGTCCACCACCAACCAGTACTCGGGTTTGACGAAGAGCACGGCGCGGCGATGGGTCACGGTACGGTCGCGGTTGGCGCCATAGCCCTCATCGTACCAGCCTTCGGCAAAATCAAACTGCGGCGTGCTGAGCCAGCGGTTGGGGAGCGCCTCCTTGGTCACATAGGTCTCACGCAGCCCGGCCCGGCGCTGTTCCAGGCCGTCGACCATGATCGTATTGTGGGCCCGGGTACTGAGCACATAACGCCGCCACGCCGACGAATCATAGGCGTAGACGCCGCCCTCGGTGAGCAGGCGCCGACCGTAGGCGTGGACGAGCACTGAGAGCTTGTCTTCGTGCTGGTGGCCGGCGCCGTAGGGACCATAGTCGAAATGCAGGTAGGCATCCTGGGCGCCCCAGCCGCTGCGCTGCACCGCCCAGCCCGCGTAGGGGAAGGCGACCGAGGTCAACGTCGGCAGCTCGCCCTCCTTGCCAATGCTGCCGACATAGCGCCAATCGGCCCGTTGCGGAAAACGCGAGACGCCCTCGCGCAGCGGCCCGCGGCAATCGCCCCAACTGGAGTCGTTGAGAGCGGGATAGAGACCGTCCGGCATGGCCAACTTGAGGTAGTAGTCGTACATCTTCTCTAGCCTGGATTCCCACGGCCTGCCGCCAAACTAACACC
>CAIZKT010000538.1:0-4589 GCA_903933565.1 uncultured Victivallales bacterium
CTCAGGGGCAGCCGCCTGCACGAAGCCGTCCACAAGCATGTCGCCGCCAGCCTTCAGGAGGTTCCGGTAATAGAACAGGTCTGGTCCCATGCTTCCCAGGTTGTAGTACGGGCGGCAGTTCTCCATCTCGTTCTCCACCATGTCGGCGAACTCGGTGTACGCCGGCACTCCCTTCGCCCTGAGGGTGTCGGCCGCCTTGTGGGCAATGATCATATGTGCGATGTTTGCTGGCATCTTGGACGGTCCTTCTCGCGCTGCTCAACCTGCGCCATGGTTAGGGGACCGAGGTTACGATGCGGCAGCCGGCACCGTCCGTCTCGATCCATTCTGGCAGAGGCAGTCCGGCCCCCGCCGACCCCCTCACGAAACTCACATAGCTTTCGGGGATGCGTCCGTCCCCGAACAGGAACCGGGTTGGGTTATCACTGAAGATCAGTTCCTTGGCGGAATCGTCTAGTTTCTTGGTGTCCCGGAATGGCCTCGCATACTCCGCTTCAGTCCACGTATGGCTGATCATGCTGGCGTCAGTACCGAACAGAACGCCACGGGCAGTATCGGCGTTCTCCATGACCTCCCGCAGGTCCCCGAAGTACCTGGCAGCGGTGTCACGACAGAGAGCCATGTCGTGGTAGGACAGGTCGCCATACACGGAGCCGAAGTCCGGATCGGTGCCTGACCGGGCGATCCAGTTCAGTATTTCCCGCCGCCAGGTGGCGGACTGCAGCCTCTTTGCTCCGTCTTCATGCAGGTAGTTCCCCCCGAGGTGCGCGAAGTTGATCTTCAGACGATACTCGCGAAGGGGGTCAAGCCAGTTGGATACTTCGGTCAGCGGCCACACACCGGTCTCTTTGTCGTCGGCGCCCACCGAGTAGGCACCGCCCACGGACGCATGGGCGGTGATCGGAACGCGGCCATCAGCGCAGTGGGAGTACAGCTTCTTCAGGTTGTCGACCACGTGGCCGGGGACATTCCTCTGCCAGGCGGCCCTCGGTGACGGGTGGTAGCCAAGCGCAGGGTACATCTTCACCCCCACGAAGCCCTTGTTCGTCAGGGCGTCAATGCAGAGGTCAGCCGCATCCGGCCGCCGAGGATCGAACATCACAAAGGGAAAGACTCGCCACGGGTACGTGGCAACCAGAAGGGAGACCGCGTCGATCTGCTCGCGGTATGGCACGTTTTCATCGTCGCCGTTTCTGGGTACAGACTGCTCCAAGTCCATCATGAGGGGCGCGCAGGTATCGATGCGTGCCCGGTCCATGTCCTGCAGGTAGCGCCTGGCGACCGTTACGATGTCGCTACGGAAAGTCGTCAGGTACTCGCACACCCGGTTGTACGTCTTCCCCGGAACGAGGGCGAAGACGACCCCGGCTACGGCACTAACCCACTCCTCCTCGGCGATGTCCTCAGGAATCCCCGTGAGGAGTTTGATCGTCCTGTCTGGCACGAAATCGAAGTTCAAGAGGTGGCAGTGGACGTTGATGACGGGCTTGCGGCGCGTTGGAGGCATGTGATGGTCTCCTACTGCCAAGCCGTCGCGGGCCGGCTGTTCCCCTATACTCCTGCTCGCCACTCCACAGAACGGATCAGCCTCTGGCAACTCCACCGCTGGCCGCTGCCCCACCCCCACCACCAGGCGGGGCGGGGGAAACACTCGTGACGGGTTGACCTTTGGTGAATTTGTCACCGACGTAGCCAGCCTGGCTGAAGCCTGTCAGTGCGACCAGTTCCCACGGGACCTCCCACAGTTGTCCATCCAGAATCGTCTTGGTGATGAACAGGACCAGAATCACTACCGTCCAGAAGAGCATCTGGGCCTTCGGAATGGACAGCACGACACGGCTCAACGGCTCGCTGTAGTCCGAGATCAGATCAGCGAAGGCGGGCAACCCCGGGTTCATGCCTGCACCCGCCGCCGCCCCATCCGCCGGCACCAAGGTTTTGCGGTCCGCGTCCGTCCGCGCTTTGGCCGCGCTGACCGCGCCTGTCGCCAGAGACAGCCCCATCAGCGCCACGAGCGAGTCGGGGATGTGCGGAACGGCCATCCTGATCATCCCGAAACAGAACACCATGCCGCCAACAGCCAGTGTCCACGCCGTGAGTTGTACGCGCCACAGGGAGAAGTAATGGTCTGGACCACAGAGCAGGTACCGCATGTGCCCCGTCTTACGGCGTGCGGCCAGACCGATAGCGGCCGTGAGTACGACGAGCATCGCCGCCGTCCAGGCGACCGCCACCTGCAGGTGGCCCAGGTAGATGTCTTGGGAGCCTACGACAACGCACGTACCTGGAGCCTCGCCCCAACGCAGAACCGGCGTAACGCGTGCCATGGGTTTCCATCCGGGCATAGGGTACGTGCTCAGGTCGAACATCAGCAGGGTCCCGTCCCTGGCGACGGCCTGGCCGTCCACGACGTCAGTCCATTGCTGGCCGGGCGCCACAAGCTTCGGCTTCCACCCGTGGACGCCGCCCAACTGCGCCCCGTCAATGGTGTGCGGAGCATAGAGATCGAGACGGGGCAGGTCGGCTTCCTGGACAGCTTTGGTCACGAAGACCCGCAGCGGGTGGGACTTCACCTGCCCGTCAGGAACGAACAGACGCAACGGGCTGTCGCCTGCCGAGACAGGCGAGACTCCCGCTGCAAAGCAGGTGACACTCGAAAGGCAGGTGATGCCCAAGAGCCTCTTCAAGGGATCAGCTCTCCTTCCCTATCGTTCTGGACACCGCTTACCCAAGACCCCCGGTCGCACCAGCACTTCTCAAGGTGGCACTGGCCAGACTGATGAGACCGCAGCCCCGGGCCTACCCCGGTTCTCCAAACTCATCAGACACGGCGGCGCCCCCGCAATCCAACCGTCAGAACGGCCAGGCCCAACAGCACCAGGCTGGAGGGCTCAGGCGCGTGGCCGTAGACACTGCTGATGGAGTAGTCGGCGTTCTCCCGCGGCAGCATCGAGATGCCGATGTAGTCGACGTTGCCCCAGTCCACCGCCGCGCAGTTGGTGAATCTCGCGAAGTCCACCGCCGTGGTTCCGGAACCATTGTCTGGCGTCAAGCCGTTCCAGACAGCGGTGGCGTCGTAGAGCCCGGTCGCGAGATTCAGGCCGCTGCAGATGGTGATCGTCAGAGGATCCTGGTACTCTGAGACGTACCAGTCAATGCCAAAACCGTAGCCGTCCCCACGTGGCCCAGTCAGGGAGTAGTCGAGATCGAGGAGGGTGCGCGGACCGTTAACGCGGTCCGCACCGGAAACGCCGTACTCCAACGTCACCGGCCCCAGCGCGTTGTTGAGGTTGCCGATGGTCAGATCGCCCGCGTCGACGGCGACTGTCGTCCGGCCTGCCGACAGGTTCGTGGCCACCACCGACCGCCAACCGCCCGGCGCCTCGAGAGCACCGGAGTCGTAGCGCGCAACGTTGGCGAACGGTCCATTCTGATTCCTGATCCAGGACTCGGAAGGGACGGCACTGCTGGAAAAGTTGTCGAGCAGGAAGGTATCGGCAGCAGCGCTTCGCGCCCACAGCAGGCTACAGGCAGTCACCGCCGCCAACAGCAGACGCGATCGCTTCATAGCGCCATGCCTTCCGGTTCGACGCAGCTGGCCTCTGGCTCAGGCCGGGGTCGCCTCTGCGCGATGATGTCCTGGTTAGCGGACCGGGTCGTGCCCGTGCTCGGGAATATGGTGATGAGGGTGCAATACGGGCCGTCTTCAGAAGGATGCTCTTCAGCAACGGCGCTTCCTACGGGTCGCCAACGCTGCAAGTGCCCCGAGCATGAGTGCCGCCGCGCCCGGCTCTGGAACGACATCGCCCTCCACCCTGAACCAGTCGATCTGAACGTCGGCGGGGGCAGCGATGTTCCAGGTGTCGGAAGCCACGAACCCGATGTAGGAAGGTGTGCCATCCCCGTAGGCAAGGGTCTCGTTGGCCTGGGACCAAGACGTGCCGTCGGTGCTGATGAACTGGCTGTATACGTTGCCAACCTTGGTCAGGCGCATGTAGAAGGCGCTCGCACCAGGGTCAAATGGGCTGATGGAGGAGGCCCAAGCTCCGCCCGTCTCCGCGCCGAATTCGAGGCTCGGTTCACCAATCCGCCCATATACAGCGCGGACGTAATTGTCCACGTCATCAAGGGCCAGAACGTCGATCTGCTGGAAGCTCTGAGGCGGACTGAACGATAACACCCTCATCGTCGCAGTGAAATCACCGAGCGTCGGGTTAGTGATCAGGAACAGGTTCTCCGCGTTGTTGTAACCGGCCGAGAGGGTACCGGCCGAGCACAGCAGGTCCAAGTAGGTAGGTGTGTAGGAATACAGGCCGGGGTTCTCGTTCGTAATGGACCAGGCGCCCGACGCACTGCCGTTGAAGTCGTCAAAGAAGAGCGTGTCCCAGCTTGCGATGCAACACTGGAGCGCGGCAAACAGCACCGCTAGGGATATTCTCTGCACCTACTACCTCCCGATCCTCTTCGCCGCCACTCCCCGACTATCCGCTCACCCCGCGCCAGAGAAAGTGGTAGAACTGCAGGTCCACCTCAACCGATCTAAGAATACACCGATTGTCAATCCCCGTCAAGTCCAGGATCGTCTTGAA
>CAIZKT010000539.1:0-4965 GCA_903933565.1 uncultured Victivallales bacterium
CCGCATCCGCGCGCACAAGGCTGCCGGAGGCCTGCCCTCTGGCGGGGTCACGGTGTGGCTCAGCGCCGGCATCTCCGAGATGGCCGCGCCCTTGCAGTTGGGCGCCGAGGACTCGGGCACGGCCGACGCCCGGATTACCTATCGCGCCGCCGAGGGCGCTACGGTGCGCCTGGTGGGCGGCAAGGTCGTGACCGGCTGGCAGCCGGTCGCCGACCCGGCGGTGCTCGCCAAGCTCGAGGCAAGCGCGCGCGGCAAGGTCATGCAGGCGAATCTCAGAGCCCAGGGCGTGACCGATCTGGGCAAGGTGCTGCCCGGTCCGAACTGGGGCGCCTCGAGCCCGGGGCTGGAGGTGTTCTTTGCCAACCAACCCATGACCCTGGCCCGCTGGCCGAACGAGGGTTATGTCACCATCCCCGAGGTCTTCGGTACGCGCCCCCAGGACATCCGCGGGACCAAGGGGTTCATGGACGGCATCTTCAGCTACGAGGGCGACCGGCCGACGCGCTGGGTTGGCGAGAAGGATATTCTGCTGCACGGGTACTGGTTCTGGGACTGGGCCGACCAGCGCCTCCGGGTGCAGAACCTCGACACGGCACAACGCCGGATCACCCTGGAGCCTGAGCCCCAACACGCTTTCGGTTTCCGCAAGGGCATGTACTACTACGCCTACAACCTGCTGCCAGAGCTGGACCAGCCCGGCGAGTGGTACCTGGATCGCGAGCAGGGCATTCTCTACTTCTGGCCGCCGGCCGCCCTGGATTCGGGCGAGGTGATGATCTCCGTGACGCCGTCCCTGGTCGAGATGAAGAATGTGGCGCATGTGACGCTCCGCGGCCTGACCTGCGAGTGTACCCGTGGCACGTCCATGACGCTCTCCAACGTCAGCCAGGTGCAGGTGGCGGGCTGCGTCATCCGCAACACCGGCGCCTGGGGCATCAGCCTGAGCGGCAGAGAGAGCGGCGTCAGCGGCTGCGACCTCTACAACCTCGCCGATGGCGGCATCTCGCTATCCGGCGGCGAGCGCAAGACCCTCACCCCGGCCGGGATGTATGTGGACAACTGTCACCTCTTCAAATTCGGGCGCTGGAATCCCATCTGCAAGCCCGGCGTCCAGGTGGACGGCGTGGGCAACCGGGTGACGCACAACCTGATCAACGAGGCGCCGCACATGGCGGTCATGTGGGGCGGCAATGATCATCTGTTCGAGTTCAACGAGTTCCACAGCGTCGTCTACGGCGCCAACGACGCCGGCATCATGTACGCAGGCTACAACCCGGCCATGCGCGGACACCTGATCCGCTACAACTATTTTCACCACGTCTACGGCTTTCAGGATAAGGGCTGCAACGGCATCTACCTGGATGACATGTTCTGCTCCGCCACGATGTACGGCAACATCTTCTACAAGGTGCCGCGAGCCGCTTTCATCGGCGGCGGTCACGATAACGTGGTCGAAAACAACATCTTCGTGGACTGCAAACCGGCCCTGCACGTCGACGCGCGCATGCTGGGCTGGGCCGCGGCTTCCGTGCCGCTCATGAAGCAGCGCCTTGAGGAGGTGCCGTACCGGGAAGAGCCCTGGCGCAGCCGCTACCCGCAACTGCTGACCTACCTCGAGGGCAACTACGCCGAACCCCGCGGCAATCTCGTCGCCCGCAATATCTGCTGGGGCGGTCGCTGGGATGAGATCGAGGGTAAGGCCCGCCCCGGCGTGACCCTGACCGACAACCTGGTGGGTGAGGACCCGAAGTTCGTGGACGCCGCCAAGCAAGACTTCCGGCTGCAGCCCGACTCGCCGGCTTTCAAGCTCGGTTTCAAGCCGATTCCGGTAGAGCAGATCGGCCTTTACGCCGACCCCCTGCGGGCCTCCTGGCCGGTCGTCACCACGGTGCGTCCGCCCTCCAAGCCCGAGGCCGCGACGGCCCCGCCCGGCCAGCCCGCGGCGGCCCGGCCGACCTGGATCGTGCCGCGCCGCAGCGCCGCGCTCGCAGTCGACGGGCGTCTCGACGTGGCCGAGTGGGGCGGCTTGGACCCCAAGGCCGCCATGCGCCTGGCCCAGGGGCTGGAGCGTGAGCCGGTCACGCCGATCAGTCAGGCGTGGCTATCCCACGACGGCGAGGCCCTCTGCCTGGCGGTCGACAACGCGGTGGCCCCGGCACCGCCGCTGCGTTCCGGCGATACCTGGGGGAGTGACGATGCGGTCGAGGTCGCCGTGCGCAACCTCGGCGCCGGCAGCGCGGCGCCGATCCTGATCCTGCGCGGCTACCCCTCCGGGCACTTTGTCAGCAGCGACGAGGCCGGCGCGCCGCCAGCTGCGGTCAAGCGTGCGGCCGAGGGCGTGCTCTACGCAGCCAAGATCGTGGACGCGGGGCGCTGGACCGCGGAGTGGCGCATCCCCTTCGCTGCCCTGGGCCTCGATCCTGCCAAGCACCGTCGCCTTGCCTTTAGTCTGACCGTGCGCAAATCGGCCGAGCCGGTGTGGGTGCTCTGGCAGGGGACTCAAGACGCTACCTGGCAAACCGACAACTCTGGCTTCCTGGAACTGGCGCCGTAAAACAGAGGTATGGATGATGAGCAGACTCTTGCTGTCCGGGTTGGTCTTGGGCATCGCGGCCGGAGCGGTCGAGCGCCAGCGCGAAGGCACCGAGTGGAGCATTACCTATGCGTTCGATGCCAATCAGACGAAGCTGCCGCGGGTACTGCTCATCGGCGACTCGATCTGCAACGGCTACCATAGCTTGGTCAAGGAGGAACTGGCCGGCAGCGCCTACACCTCCTTCTGGGCCACCTCGAAGTGCGTGACCGACCGCTCCTACCTCAAGGAGCTGACCTACCTCCTGGAGGAGTACGACTACGCCGTCATCCATTTCAACAACGGGCTGCATAGCCTGGATACCGACCGGGTGACCTGGGAAGCGTCTCTGCGCGAGGTCATCAGGACGCTCAGGGAGAAGGGCAAGGGCGCCAAGCTCGTCTGGGCCAGCTCGACGCCCTTGAAGGATCCGGCGCTTACCGCCAAGGCTAAGGAACTCAATGCGATCGCGGCCCGGGTGATGCAGGAGAACGGCATTCCCACCAACGACCTGTTTGGCCTGATGGACCCGCAGGACCGCACCCTCTGGAGTGACACCTACCACTATCACGAACCCGGCCGACGCATGCAGGCCAAACAGGTGGCGGCCAAGGTGCGGCCGCTCCTCCCTCCAGCCGCGCCAGCGGCCTCTGAAACGAAACCCTGACTTCAGGGTGTAGCCGTCCGGAACGCGGAGAATCGTGTCACTCTCAGCGCCTGCGTCCGTGTCTCGTCACTCTTCAAGCGCTCACACGCCGTCGTGGAGCCGCGGCCGTGGTGGTATTCCTTACAGGGCACGCAGGACAAGTGGTGGTGGCAGCCACGATTGTTGCAGGGGCAGTTGTTCTTCTGTTCCATGATACGACTCCTCGCCAACTCCAGTTGCTGCAGCCCTTTGCACGAACCGCAATACTTTGCTTAATATATGCGTCAAGACCCGAGGAGGCAAGTATCTTTTCGTTTAATTCGTCATTTTTTCTTAATCTCCCGTGGCCAGGGCTGAGCGGAATCCAGGAGGGACGGCGTCGAGGATGGCCTGCTCTTTGACGCCAGGAACGAGAAGGGCAAATTCACCCACTTCAAATCGCGACCTGTGCAATCAGAGAGTCCGTCTGAAGCGCTGCAGGCGCGTTGCCATACCAGCCCAGGGCAACGCCCTGGGAATAGAAGGGTTATGGGTTTGAGCCCTGTAGGGGCGAGCCATCTACCCTACCTTCGCACCGAGGTCGCATGGTCCGCCCCTTCAGGGCTCAATCTTCGCTGTGGACGGGTACCCAGGGCGTTGCCCTGGGCGCCCGAAACGCCCGCGACTTGACCGCCAAGACGTGGAATGACACGCTGAAGCTGCTCCGGGCCACCTTCGGCCATCTCATGCCGGTGGGCACCGCGAACCCCTTCTCCGGCATCCCGACCCGCGAGACTGAGACCATCTTCCGCGACCCATTCTCGCCGGAAGAGCTCAAGGCGGTGCATGATGCGGCCCGCGACGACGACTTCATCCGGCCCATCATCGTCACGGGCATGTGCACCGCCATGCGGCGCGGTGACTGCTGCCTGTTACCGTGGAAGGACGTGGATCTGCCTGGACGCTTCATCACGGTGAAGACCGCCAAGACTGGCGTCACCGTCGGCATTCCCATCTTCCCCATGCTCTACGGTGAGTTGGTCTCTCGCCAGCGCTCGTGTGGGACTGCGGGGGAAGCGTCTGAAGCGTATGTCTTCCCCGAGCAGGCCCGCATGTACCAGGATAACCCCGATGGCATCACCTGGCGCGTGCGCAAGGTCCTGGCCGCGGCCGGATTCTCCGATGCCCCGGCGGTCGGCGGCCCCGCCGGGGCGAGTGTCGCAGCTCCCAGCCGCGACCAGAAGGCGGCGATCCTGGAGGCCATCAGGGCCATGACCTGCACCGGGCCCCGCAAAGAGCGTCTGCAGCGCCTGTTCCTCGGCTACCTGGCAGGCGGCACGACCTGCTCCCTGGCCGCCGCCGAGGGCATCAGCAAAGGCTCTGTCAAGGACCCCTACCAGATCGCCGGCCTGGTCAACCGGAAGCTGAGTTTCTACACTGAACAGCGAGTCTTCCCCTGGCTGGGCATGGGTGACTTGCGGCCGGATCTCTTTGCCCGGGCGCGGGACCTGCTGCGCGCCCAGCGCCAGGATCACCCGTGGCAGAAGCTGAGCGATGAGGAACTCCTGCGCATCGGCGGATTCATTCGCAAAGACCCGCTCTCCGCCCAGATCGGCTACACCCTGGCCGCCGCCCTGATGTTCGGCACCGACGAAACCATCCAGCAGGCGGCTCCGGGAATGTGCTTCGACGGCCTGCTGCGCCGGGACAACGTGGACCGCTACGATGACCGCCTACTGCTGTACACCAACCTGATCGACACCTTCGA
>CAIZKT010000540.1:0-5868 GCA_903933565.1 uncultured Victivallales bacterium
CCCCGTCTGCAAGACCGCCGTCCGCAAGACCCCGAGACGGCGGAAGCCCCGACCGTTCCGGGACGGACGCCGGCCCTGGGCTGAGATACAACGCCCCTTTGGGGCCGAATACCTCGGCCCATCCTTATTGCACAGGTCGTCTTTTTTCTCCCAGCCCCCATAAGATTCTGGCTTTCCCGACGGATATAGGGCGTACGGTCGGGGACGGCGGTGCGCCGGGCGGACCGGCCTGTGGCCCAGGATGGCACAGGGCCACGACAGGTGCAGAGGAGAGACACATGCCAGTGAATCGAGACCTCCGGGTTGCGATCCGGACTCGCGGCGGGGACAACTGTGCTGCCCGGTCACGGGTCGTGCCAGCCTGGTCGCGCGTCGTGGCGGGCCGAGGGGCGTCGCTGCTGACCGGGCTGCTCGGCGTGACCTTCGCGCTGGCCAGCCCCGCCAAGGCCTGGCTGCGCTTAGGAACGGCAGGCGCCGCCAGGCTGCTGCCGGTGCTGCTCCTTCTCGCCCTGTCCGCCGCGCTTCAGGCCGAGGACTACACGTACACGATCCTAAACGGCGCGGTCACTATCGACAAATACACCGGTTCTGGCGAAGCCGTGACTATCCCCAGCGAGATCGACGGCCTGCCGGTCACCAGCATCGGGGACTCTGCGTTCTCTTACTGCAGCAGCCTGACCAGCGTCACGATCCCCAACAGCGTCACCAGCATCGGGGACAGAGCGTTCGATACGTGCACCAGCCTGACGGGAGTCTATTTCGAGGGTAACGCCCCCAGCGTCGGCCCGAGCACGTTTACAGGGGACGACCAAACGACCGCGTACTACGTGTTGGGGACTACGGGCTGGGGCGCAACACTTGCGGGTCGCCCGACCGCACTGTGGTGGCAGCGTCCGGCCATCGCGGGCCATAACCCGATCCAGGGCCCGGCGTCTGGCGGAATAAGCGTGGTGATCACAGACACCGGCCTCAGCGGTGCCACGGCGGTGAGGTTCGGGACGACGTCGGCCACCACTTTCACGGTGAACTCGACCCTGCAGATCACGGCCATCGCCCCAGCAGGCACGGCGGGTGAGACGGTGAGCGTGAGTGTCACCACGCCGGGCGGGACCTCCACAGACACGGCGGTAGATGATTACACGTTTACGACCGGGGACGACGGGGAAGTCTTCTACGTCACCACGACCGCCGACAGCGGCGCCGGCAGCCTGAGGGCGGCCTTCGACTACGCCAATACACACTCTCGGACCCAGGTTGTGTTCAACATACCTCTTGCCGACAGCGGCTATGCGGGCGGTGTCTTCACGATCCGGCCCCTCGCGTCGCTGCCGATCCTCACGGCGAGCTACGCCAGCATCGACGGCGGCACGCAGACCGCTTTCACGGGCGACACCAATGCCGCGGGCCCCGAAGTCGTGCTGAATGGGTCGCAAGCAGGGAGTGCGGCTGGGGTCCACATGCGGGGTTCGTCCTGCCTGCTGCGAGGCTTCGTGATCAACGCATTCAGCCAGTACGGGGTCTTCGTCAACGGCGGCTCCGGCCAACACCGCATCGAAGGCTGCTACATCGGCACCGACCCGACCGGTACCGTGGCCGTGCCCAACGCGACCGCCGCCGACTACATGGCCGGGGTCTGGATCAGCGCTGGTAGCGGCACCGTCGTCGGCGGCACAAGTCCTGGCGCTGGCAACCTGATCTCCGGCAACGGCTCGACCACGGCTCTTAGTCAGGGCATCGCGTTGTATGGGGCTGGCACCAGCGCCAACCGGATCGAGGGCAATCTGATCGGCACAGACCGTACCGGCACCCTCGCACTGGGCAACCGTCGGTCAGGTGTGACGCTCGACATGTGCGGTCCAAACAACGTGATCGGCGGAGACACTTCAGCGAGCCGCAACATCATCTCCGGCAACGTTGAGGATGGGGTCCTGATAACGAACCTATCGTCCATCGGCAACACATTGCGCGGCAACTATATAGGTGTAGACAACTCCGGCATGTTGGCGCTCGGCAACCAGCAGCATGGGGTTCGGCTGTGGGGTAGCCGCCAGATGGTGATCGGCGGCTCGTCGAATGGGCAGCGAAACATCATCTCCGGCAATGCGCTGCATGGAGTGCTTCTGAATGGAACAACGGCCACAGAGAACGTGATCATCGGCAACTACATCGGTACGAACGCCTCGGGTGTGGCCGCAATCCCCAATGGTTGGAGTCAGGACTTCTGCTCGGGAATCTACCTTGACGCGGCGGGCGCCAACCGCATCGGCGGACCGGGCATCGGCGAAGGGAACCTGCTTTCAGGAAACGGGACTCCGGCCTACAGCGGGCTCGGGATCTTTGTTGTCGGCAGCACGGCGGCTGGCAATGTCATCCAGGGGAATCGGATCGGGACGACGGCCGATGGGCTGCAGGCGCTGCCCAACACACGACACGGCATCAAGTTCTACGCTGCAGGTGCCGGGAACTTTGTAGGCGGCGCCAGCCCGGGGGAAGGAAACCTGATCTCCGCGAACGGCTACGCTGGCGTTTATATCCAGGACACTGCGAGCTGCACTACGGTTCAGGGGAACATGATCGGGACGGACGCCTCCGGCACGCTCGCCATGCCGAACGGCATGGTCGGGATTGCGGTGTATGCGTCCTCAGACATCCTTATCGGCGGCGCGACGCCCGGCGCAGGGAACCGCATCGCATTCAACGAATGGAACGGCATCACGATGGCGTCTGGCACGCGGAATACCTTGCGCGGCAACTCTATCGTCGGCCACATGGGTCTCGGCATCGACCTAGGCGATGCCGGGGTCGCTCTCAACGATGCGGGGGACGTCGACGGCGGCCCCAACGATCTGATGAACACCCCGGAGGTCCGGTCGGTCACCGCCGTCGGCGGCGACACTCAGATTGCTGGCACCATCGACACCGGCGCTTCGGGACCCATCACGGTGGAGGTCTTCGCGAATACCGTCGCCAACCCCTCTGGTTACGGCGAGGGGGATATCTTCCTGGGCAGCACCGTGGCCACCGGCGACACTTGGTCGCTGACGATGAGCGGTGCTCTCTCCCCTGCCCTGATCCTGACGGCGACGGCGACCGACGGCCTCGGCAATACCTCCGAGTTCTCTCAGGCAATGAGCCAGTTGCCGCCGATGGCCTCCTGCAATAACGCCTCATCCAGCACGCTTGAATCCGCGGGAACGGTGGCCATCCCCGTAGTGCTGTCCGCCGCCACCGTTCTCACTGTCCGCATCGACTACGCCACCAGCGACGGCACAGCCACCGCCGGACAGGACTACACCGCCGTCAGCGGCACGCTCACCTTTGTCCCGGGCGAGATCACGAAGACGATCACGGTTCCGATCACAAACGACGCATTGGACGAGGACGACGAGACTCTGACCGTAACGCTCTCCAACCCCGTCAACGCCACGCTGGGAGCCGCCCCGGGGCATACGTTGACGATCACCGACGACGATGCCGGGGTCATCTTCGTCAACCTGGATGCTGCGGGCAACCACAATGGCAGGTCATGGGCAAATGCCCACACCAGCCTGCCGTCGGCGCTGAGCGCGGCTGTCAGTGGCGACGAGATCTGGGTCGCCGCAGGCACCTACACGCCGACGACCGGCACGGACCGGGCCCTCTCGTTTCAGCTGGCGCCCGAGGTTAGCCTGTACGGCGGCTTCGCTGGCAGCGAAACGCTGCGGGCACAACGGGACTGGGTCACGAATAAGACAGTTCTGAGCGGCGATATCGGCGCGCCAGGAAACAACGAGGACAATTCGTATCACGTAGTGTGCGGGTCTGACAACGGCACCTTGGACGGATTCACTGTGACCGGAGGCATGGCCAATGGCGGCGGTTGGGCAGACAACGGGGGCGGGGTATTCGGGCACGGTGGGAGTGTCGTTCTGGCGAACTGTATCTTCGCTGCGAATGCGGCTGTTGGGGAGGGCGGAGCTGTGTTCTCAGAAGGTTGCACTCTATATCTTTACGATAGCAAATTCACGGGCAATTCGGCGCATGGATGGGGGGGCGGAGCTGTCCGCGTCAGCCTGGCACCGTTCTCGATTTCTGGGTGTCTCTTTGCGAGCAACGCCGCCACGGCCCCGTCGCCGCAGGGCTACGGGGGTGCGGTACGGACACAGTCATGCCCCTCCGGCACGATCTCCGATTGCGTGTTCGTTCAGAACTCGGCTCTCGCAGGCGGCGCCATCCGCAACTCGGGGGGGTCCAGCCCAACCATCACCCGCTGCCAGTTCAGCGACAACCAAGCAAGTTCGGGCGGCGCCATCACGAACGGCGGTGCCGTCGCGGACGGCACCGATTGCGCGGCGATCCTATCGGCATGCACCTTTGCCGGCAACACAGCCTACTACGGTGGGGTACTCGCAAACTGGACGGCAGCCACCAAGGTTCTTGATTGCACCATGGCCGGAAATGTCGCATCGTCGAGCGGGGGGGCAATCTTCACCTACGCTTCCAATCCGTCTGCGCTGAACTGCACCCTGGTGGCAAACGCTGCTGCTTGGGGCGGGGCAATCTATGCCTACGGCGATGGATCTCTGGACCTTACCAACGGCATCGTATGGGGAAACAGCGCCAGCACTGCGGGCTCCCAAGCCTACCACGACGACCTGGAGATGCCGTCGGGTAGCCGTTTCGCCGCCTGCCTGGTCCAAGGCGGTTGGAACGGCCCAGGGGTGTACAGCAAAGGTGCGTCGTGGGTTACGAATGGCGGCGGGAACCTGGATGCCGATCCGGCCGTCAGGGGGACCCGAGCCAGCGGCGCATGGACAGCCGTCGGGGCCTACTCTCCCGACACGGGGACGACGGTCCTCACTCGCAGCGATGCGAGCTGGACGGCGAACGCCTTCGCCGCGTGCTTCCTGAACCCAAACATCAGTCAACATCTGCAATACTACATCGTCGCCAACTCTGCCAACACCATCACGATCTACGGGAATCCCGCTGCTTTCACGGCCGTAGGCGACACCTTTCGGGTCAACGACTACCGGCTGCTGCCGACGTCGCCTTGTATCGACGCCGGGTTGGGCGACGCGAATACGGAGGCAACGGATCTCGTCGGCAACGCCCGCCACGACGACCTCGGCATTCCCAACACCGGCACCGGCGCGCCGCCCTATGTCGATATCGGCGCCTACGAGTTCCAAGGCACCACGCCGAGCGTGGCTTTCGAGCTGGCGGCGGCCGCGGTAGAGGAGTCCGCCGAGATAGCCCTGCTCAGCGTCCAGTTGAGTGTGGCCCAGGATGTCGCCGTCACCGTCCAGTACCTGAGCAGCGACGGCACGGCCGTGGCCGGACAGGATTACACCGCCGTCAGCGGCACGCTGACCTTCGCCCCGGGCGAGATCACGAAGACAATCTCGGTACAGGTCAGCCCGGACAGCTTGGACGAAGCCAACGAGACGCTGACCGTGACCCTCTCCAGCCCCGCCAACGCCACGCTGGGCACCACCACCATGCACACGCTGACGATCACTGACGACGATGCGGCGCCGACGGTAACCCTGAGCCGGAACAATGCGGCGATCGCGGAAGCCGGTGGGGTCGCCACCTTTACCGCCACGCTATCTGCCGTATCTGGCCTGCCGGTTACGGTGGACCTGGCCTTCAGCGGCAGCGCCACGTTCGCGACCGACTACACCCGCTCTGGCACACAGATCGTGATCGCGGCTGGCAGTAGCTCGGGCAGCATCACGGTGACCGCGGTTCAGGACACTCTCGACGAGGCCGACGAGACGGTTATCGTCGACATCAGCGCCGTCACCAACGGCAGCGAGAGCGGCACCCAGCAGCAGATCACCAGTATTACGGACGACGATGCGGCGCCGACGGTAACGCTGAGCC
>CAIZKT010000541.1:0-4107 GCA_903933565.1 uncultured Victivallales bacterium
CGACGTCGTCGCCTGGCGCTGCCTCAGCCCGGGGCGCCCGCGGCCGACCCATCGCTACGACCACGTGGTGCCAGACTGAGCTCGGCGCCTGGCGGTTTCGCCCCGTGCCGCGGAGAAGCTGTGCGGCCCGGTTCTGGACGCCATGGCATCCCCGCCTGTCCACGGGTTCACGCCGGGCAGGGCACCGCGATGAGCCCCGGGCTCGCGCCGGTCAGCGAGCGTCCGCCGTCGGCGGTGACCACAAAGGTATTCTCGATGCCAACCATGCCGATCCCCGCCAGGCCCTTCTTGGGCTCGAGGGCGATGGTCATCTGGGCCTCGAGCGGCTCCTTGAAACCGCTTGCAATGACGGGGAACTCGTCGATGTGCAAGCCCACGCCGTGCCCAAGAAAACGGACCTGCTGGTCCCCGTAGCCCATGAAGTGTTCGAGAAAGCTCGCGGGCAGCTCGCGGGTGACCGCCTCGTAAATCTGCTCGGGGATAGCGCCGGGGCGCAGCAGACGCGCCGCGGCATCCTGGATCTCGACGCAACGGCGCTGGGCCACGGCCGCGGCCGTCGGCAGCTCGCCGAAGGCGTAGGTCATGGTCTTATCGGTGTGGTACCCCTCGATACCGCAGCCCACATCGACGAAGACCAGATCGCCGCGCTGCAGCCGCCGCTGCTGGCTGCCGAACAAGGGCACGGCGGGGCCGAGACCCTCGACCCCACCCGGCCCGTCAAAAGGATTCGGTTGGATCGAGTTCTCGCCGAAGCAGACCGCGCCCAGGAACAGCTCGGTGTCGAACTGGCCGACACGGGCGACGCCATGGTGGCCAGCGCGCAGCATCACGCGCAGGATCTCGGCCCCAAGTTCGGCTTCACTCATGCCCTCCACCAGCAGCGTCGGCACGACCTCTTCGAGCACCTGCTGGTGAATCCGCCCGGCGGCCTCCAGGCGTTGCAGCTCCCACGGGCTCTTGACCGCCCGCACCGCCGCCAGGTGCGGATCAAGCTCCTCGAAACGCTCAAACGGCAGATACTTGCAGACGCGCTCGAAGTGCGCCAGCGATACCCTTTCCTTCTCAATCAGGCAGCTTTTCGGACGGTCCGTCCAGGCGGCGGCGATGTCCCGGAAGCTGCGCATGGGCTGCAGGCGCGGGAAGGCGGACTCTGCGCTCGAGCGCGTCAGGCTGCGCCGCACCCAGAGCACCGCCTCGCCGTCGCGCGGGATCACCAGGGCGCCGCTGGGCATGGTGCCGGTGAGGTAGTACAAGTTGATCTTGCTCATCACCAGGGCCGCACGCCACTCCGGGGCGCGTTCGCCCAACCGCTGGCGCAGGCACCTCAGGCGGGCATCGAGGTCTTCGCGAGGTACGCAGGACATCCGAGAAACCCCTCCTATCACAGCCCTGGAAGCCGGGCTCTCCGCAACCCGGTCGCGGCAGGCGGAGATGCCGCGTTCCCGCGGGCCGTGGGCCACCGCCCAACCCCGAGCCCTGCCTCACCGGCCTTGGGCCATCAGGGCTTCGATCTCGTCAGGCTCAATCGGGATGGACGCCGTCAGGTCCTCGTTGCCGGACGCGGTGATCAGGACATTCTGTTCCAGCCGCAGGCCAAGATTCTCCGCCCGAATGTAGATACCCGGCTCGACCGTCAGGACCATCCCCGGCTCCAGAGGGCGGTCTGGGGTCGTGACGTCATGCACGTCCAGTCCCAGGTGGTGTGAGGTGCCGTGCATGAAATACGGGCGCCGCGGCGGGTCGTCCTCCGTCTGGCGTTGCACCGCCTCGGCCGTGATCAGCCCGAGGTCAACCAGAGCGCCATCCATGCTGCGCTTGATCTCGTTTTCGTACTCCTTGAGCACGACCCCAGGCTTGAGCAGTGCCAGCGCCACGCGCTGGACCCGCAGCACCGCGTCGTACACGGCACGCTGACGCGCCGTGAAGCGCCCGCTGACGGGGAGGGTACGGGTAAGATCGGCGCAGTAATGCGCCCAGCAGGCGCCGACGTCCAGCAGCAGGAGATCGCCATCCCGACAGGTGCCGTGGTTCTGGCTATAGTGCAGGATGCAGGAGTTGGCGCCCGCGGCGATGATGGGCAAGTAGGCGAACCCGACGGCGCGGCGACGCAGAAACTCGTGAGCGAACTCGGCCTCGATCTCCCACTCGCCCAAGCCGGGCCGCAGCGCTCCCAGCACCCGCCGAAAGCCGGCCTCGGTGATCGCGCCCGCCTTGCGGATCAGTGCTACCTCGGCGGGCGACTTCACCATCCGGCAGCGTGCCAGCAGCGGCGCCAGCCGTCGGTAGTTATGCAAGGGGTAGAGCTCGCGGCACTCACGCACGAAACGGTCATCGTGCGTCGGGACGGCGGACGCCGAACGAGCGTGCTCATTGAGATTGAGGTAGACGTTCTCGGCCCGTAGCATCAGCCCGCGAAACGTACCCTCGAAGCTGCTCAGCCACTGCACGTTCTGCACGCCTGACGTGGCCCGGGCTTCGTCCTTGCTCAGCAACGGCCCATCCCAGATGCGCCTGCTCTCGCTGGTCTCTTTGACCAACAGAATCTCGCGCTGCTTGGGATCGGGGTGGTCCGGGAAAAGCAGCAGCGCCGCCTCGGGCTGGTCGACTCCTGAGAGGTAGAACAGGTCGGCGTTCTGCGTGAAACCCATCACCCCATCGGCATTGGTGGGCATGATGTCATTGGCGCTGAGGACCGCCAGGCTGCCGGGAGCCAGCAAAGCCGCCACCCGCGTGCGATTCTCGCTGAACAACCCCTTATCGATTGGTTCGTAACGCACACGCGCTCCTTGTCTTGCTCGGCGCCCACCCGGGCCGGGCGACGAAGATAGCCGACAGGACCGCCGCGCGCAACCGCACCCCGTGGACCTACATCTTGACCTCTTGACATAGCCCGTTTGCTGGACCACCTTTGAGGTCGTTGGTAAGGCCCCGGTAACGGCCGCAGGTTAGGGACCGACGGGGCCAGCGCCAGGCTCGGCGACGGTTCTGCAAGAGCCTCTGTCGAGGGGCCTTTGTTTCCTGTGGTGTGGCGTGTTTGCCAAGAAGGGGGATTTCAAGATGAACGCTGGAGATTGGCGCAGGCGTGGGTGTACCCGTGGTTTCACCCTCATCGAGCTGCTGGTGGTCATCGCGATCATCGCTATTCTGGCGGCCATGCTGCTCCCGGCGCTGGCCAAAGCGCGCGAGAAGGCGCGGCAGATCACCTGCACGAACAACGGGAAGCAGCTCATGCTGGCCGTGCTGATGTACGCCGACGACAACCTGGAGTATGTCGTGCCGGACGGCAACTACTGGGTCCTCTCCGGAGTCTATCCGACCGCCGACTTCTGGGACCTACGCATCTACCCGTACGTCAAAGCCATGGATCCCTACAAGTGTCCCAGCGCGGCCGCTGGCGGCACCCGTAACTTCCGCTACAATTCGGTCCGGGGCGGCTACAGCAACTCACCGATGCGGACCCACACCATCGGCGAGATCACGAAGCCGGCCTCGACGATCATGCTGGTGGACATCCCGGTGGTGGCGTACTTCAACACCCTGAACGGCTGGTCGGTCCGCGGGGAGGGCGACATCGTTCAGTCACACGGCTCGGGCACCAATTGCACCTACGCCGACGGCCATGCCGACTGGCTCCCGAACACGCCAGCGGTGCTCTACATCACCAACTGGCTGGCCGGGCGCGGACTCAATCTCTAGTGGTTCTTGCAGAGCCCTCCGGACGGCTTTCCGTTAGCCGTAGCCTTGCGGCTATTCCCACCCCAGAGAATGCAGCAGCCGTCCATAGCGCGCTCCCCCGAAATAGCCCTCCACCTGGCGCCAGAGCTGCCACTGGAGCAGGGGGGAACGTCCCAGGGTGTGATCGATGGCGCCGACGGCGTAATGCACATCCTCGGTCTCGATGCGGCGGGCCCCCACCGCGGTTTGGTGGAGATGGGGTGGGCCTCCACCGTGGTTTGGTGGAGATGCGGTGGGCTCCCCCGCGGTTTGGTGGAGATGCGGTGGGCCTCCACCGTGGTTTGGTGGAGATGCGGTGGGCTCCACCGCGGTCTGGTGGAGATGCGGTGGGCCTCCACCGTGGTTTGGTGGAGATGCGGTGGGCTCCACCGC
>CAIZKT010000542.1:0-16625 GCA_903933565.1 uncultured Victivallales bacterium
GCTTTGGCTGAAACGCGCCGCCCGCGCCGCCCGCGTTGCCCACGTCGGCCATAGCGGCGTCGCGGCCCCTGGCGGGGCCTCTGCCGCGCGCACTCCATAGTCGGAGGCGCGGCCCTATGGACTGCGGGGGCAACGACCGCCCCACGGCGGGCACGACACCGCTTTGGCTGGGCCCCTGGCGGGGCCTCTACCGAGCTCCATCAGCTCACTTCGCTGGGGGCAGCAGAGCGGTCAAGCGGGAGAATTCGTCCAGCAGGCGGGCGAGTTCCTTGCCCGCGTCGACGAAGGCGCTCTGGCGGTTCTCCGGCGGCAGGGTCGATTGGCCACGCTTGATCGCGTCCCGGGCCTTGGCCTGCTCGCCCATGCTAGCCAACAAGGCCGCCATGACCCGCAACTGCTCCGCCCGCTTGGCGTGCGCGTCGGCCGGGTTGCCAGGGGGCGCCAGCGCCTTCTCCTGGTCGGCAAAGTCGGTGAACATCGTCTCGTAGCTCGGGTAGAGCTGCCAGGGGGTTTTCTGCTGCTGCAGGATGGGAATGATCCCCTCGGCCATCTGCCGAGGGGTCCGGGCTTTGGGCACGGGCGGCGGCGGCGCGACCTCCCGCTTGACGGCGGCCTTGGCGGGCGCCTGGGCTGCCGCCGCAGGGGTCGCTGGGGGGTTCTGAGCCCAAACAGACGCCGCCCCCGCCGTGAGGGCGAGGGCGGCCAGCGTCGCGGCGAGTCTCCGCCGCGACGCCCGGACAGACTGCAAAGCGCGAGAATCACTCATCCAGGTACTCCAGACGTTCAACCCGGGTGTTGTTGGTCAGGGCATCGCGGTACAGCACCGCCATAATCTTCTGCTCGGAGAGCACCGGGTCAAGCAGCTTGCCGCTGCTGGTGACATCGAGCTGGCCATAGGCCGCGGTCACCGTTGCGCCCGCCGCATTGCGGTAGGGCAACCCGGCCACGTCTTTGATAGCCTGGGCGCAGACGACGACGGTGAAGTAGTTCGAGCGGGTGGTGATCTTCTCGGCCAGGCGGACCGCTGCCTGTTCTCCGACGCTGTCCTGGGTCGGGTCCGACGGCGTAATGGCCGCGACCGTCCCGAAAACTTGCCCAATGTTGGTGAACACGGTACCGGCGGCACGCTTGGCCAGCACCGCCGCGACCGCGCTGTCCACATTCACATCCAGCGCCCCGGTGAATAGCGCCTTTAGGACCTCGGGCTGGACCGTGTTGATGTTGACGCGGCCGGCGACCTGGGCCTGGTTGCCGATCTTGAATACGTCCAGGATGGCGGCGTCCGAGCCGGCCTCATCGCTGCTGCTGGCGGCCCACAGGCGCAGCGAGCGGTTGGGTTGGAAGCTGTGCAGCCGGCCCAGTTCGCCGAGGCGTTGGACCAGGGTGTTGGGCACGCAGATGCCGGTATAGGCGCCGGTTTGGTAGTACACCGAGCCCTGGCCGATGGTCGTCGGGGCCGAGGTTTCTCCCACGGCCAGGGTTCCGGCGGTGGCGGGCACCGCGGTCCAGAAGAGGGAGAAGTCCGGTGCCCGGAACCCGCGGTCGTTCATGAAAGGGTCCGCCGCCGTCAGGCCGACGTGGAAGACCTGGTCGCCGCTGACCGCCTGTGTGGCCACGGCCTCATAGAGCACGTCGGCGGGCGAGGGGATGGCATCGGCGATCTGGCCGAGGCTGTCCTTGACGATGATCCGTTCAATGCGCGCCAGGGTGACGGTATAGCTGCTGAGGGTTGGCGTGCCGGTGGTGTCGAACGCCGCCGCCAGGGTCGCCCAGTCGTCCATGCTGAAGGCGCTGGTAAACATCACCGTGCCGCCGTCGAACACGGCACTGCTGTCCAGGGTGACCGTCTTGGTGGCGTAGCGGGTGAGGGTCTTGCCCGTGGCGGTGGCCACATCGACCCGGTAGGTGATGTCCACGGCGGTAGGCGGGCAGACAGTGTTGCCGTCCGGCGACCACGGGTACGACAGCTCAACCTTGAACCCAGCCCGCAGGCGCAGGCTGCTGCCGGTGCCGGCCACGATCGGGTCTGGCGGCAGTGGCGGCGGTGGCGGCGCGGGTGGCGTGATCGTCTCGGTGTAGGTCACCCCGCCGACGGTGATGGTGATGTTGGTAGCGGCAGCCACGCCCAGCCACCAGTGGCCCATGGCGCGACCGTTCTTGTCGTAATTGTCGTTGTAGAGGCTGACCGGCATGCTGCCGACGAAGTCGTAGACGGTGCCATTCTTGCACTCGAACTGGACGCCGTTCACCATGACGTAGTTGTCATTGGAGTTGCCCTTTGGTTTCCAGTGCAACCGGGTGCAGATGCCGTCGTAGCGGAGTTGTGCCCGGCTGTTGAGCAGGTCGTCGCGGGTGATCTGCGAGCCGTCCGGTTTGGTCAGGTAGAACTCGTTCTTGGAGTCATTGCTGGGGTTGATGTTGCAGGTGCCCGCGACGGCATGCTTGGTGAGCACCGTCGGCAGGGATCCCGTGGGGGCCCTGAAGAGCGTGATCAGCACGACCAGGTCCTGGAAGTCCTGCGCCCCCTGGCCCGGAAGCCGGGTCTCGAACAGGTAGATGGCCTGGTTGGGCTGCAGCGATATCTTCCCCCCCTCGATGTAGTCCTGCAGGTAGTACACCACCGAGTTCTGGATGGTAGTCGTGGTGTTGATGTTGGGGACCGCATCGCCGTTGTGCAGGATCTTGATCTGGGCCGTGTCAACGTTGCTGGACTCCTGGCGGAAGCATTCCCAGACCTTGGTGTTGTAGGCGCCATTGGCATAGGGGTGATTCCAGAACTTGCCGTTGAACACAATCGGCGTGCTGGCGGGGTAGACGTTGGGTATCTGATAGTGCTTCGGGTAGTTGAAATCCTGGATGTCGCTGGCTGCGGTATCGATACTGCCCCAGGGCTGGACGATCTGGGTGCCAATCTTCAGGTTGGTGGTGACCGGGCACCACCACAGCAGCGGCCCTGTGTCGCTGCCCTGGTGCAGCGAGAGCTGCGCTCCCAGGACGGTAGCGGTCACTTGGTAAGCCACGGTCGGCACCACCGTGCCGCCGGTGACGGTGAACGGCACATCGGTGGTCGACGTCCCGGTGCCGGTGACGGTGCCGCCGGTGGTGAGGCCGACTACCTCGGTGGCGTCCGCCTCGATGCGCATGGCGACCTCCGACAGGCCCCAGGTGCGCTCCACCCCGGCGACGTTGGTGGTGCCGCCGTAGGTGCCCAGGTGAATCTGCCCGGCGCTGTCGAGGTAAGCCAGGGTGGGTGTGCTGTCGGGGTCCGCGTAGTCCGCAATGTTGACGGCCACCTGGGCCGCGACCTGCTCGCGGGCCCGGATGGTGCGGCCGGGCTCGGAGTAGGCGGCAAAGGCCTGGTTTTTCCAGGTAACGAACCAGGGATTGCTGTCGAGGTCCTTCAGCCACTGGCAGTCGTCCTCGTCGGCATCAACATGGTTGCCGCTGATATGCCAAGGATCCTGCAGTGGCCCGACCAGGGTGTGATAGACCTGACTGAGGTCGCCAAAGGTGCGCACGTCGAGCCGGTCGGCTTCTTCGCCCGTGTCGTAGACGCCGTCGCTGTCACGGTCGCGCCAGAACTGCTCCTGATCATAGCTGAAAGGGAACAGCGTGCGCGAGGCCACGTCCATCTCGCCCTGGGTAAAGCTTAGGGCGCGGGCCATGTGCGAGAAGTCGAACCAGCGCCCACTGGCCAGCGGCAGCAGGCCGGTGAACTGCTCTCCCGGACTGTTGGGGACGAACGAGTTCGCACTCGAGAACCCAAGCGACGCCAGCGACAGCTCCGCGACCGAAGCCCCCGTCACCACCGGCGACGTGGGTTCTTCCATCCCCAACTGCACCACCGCGCCGGGGTCGATCATGCCGGACTGGTCGATGACCACATAGGCATAGCGACCCACCACCGCGGTCTGGTTCGCCAGCCCGGACGTGGTCATGACCGACTGCGTCGACAACATCGGAATCCAGCCGGCGCTGTCAGATAAGGTGGCGTTGGGAGTGAAGGTCCGCCCAGCCAGGGTTACGGCCAGCGCCGCGCCGATGTCAGCACTCACGGCGGAGCTGCCGCCGCTGGCCAAGTAGCGACGCCCAGCCCAGGTGCTGGACGTCGAGGGCGCGAAGAAGCGATCCGCCGGGTAACGCACGCCGGCGTAGTCCAGGCGAATCCGCGCCTCGGCTTCGCCCAGGGCCGACTGCGCCACCAGCCGACTGCGGACCAGGTCCGCACCCGCCGCCGCCGCCCGCCGTTCGGTGCGCGCCGCCAAGGCCAGCGATAGCACCAGCATCAGCATCACACAGAGGAACCCGAGTGTCAGCAACAACGTCATGCCCGACTGCCTGCCCTGCCGCGCCGCTCCGACTCTGACTGGTTTCGCATTCATGAGACTCACCTCGCCTTCTGGGTTGCTTTGGTGTCTCTTAGGACCCGTTCCTGGCCTGCCTGCCGTCCTCGCCGCCTCAGCCACCGCCGTTCAGCGGGGCTTGGCGAGGCGCACTGTCTAGGGCGTATTGAGCAGGTTGCGTGCCAAGGTGGCGGGGACGGCGGGGTGCGATCACTGGGGCTGGATCGTCTTCCAGAAGGTGCGGGCCGTCAGCTTCTCGAAGGCGGGCCGGGCCGCGGCCGACAGGGCCTTCCAGCGCGCCAGGTCGCGGGCATCGAGGACCGACAGCCGGATGGTGATCAGGGTCGGCATCTGGTAGGTCTGGTTCGGAGTGGTGACAAGGTACTGCCCATCGTAGCAGACGAAGCGTAGGCCGACGACCCCATCGATGACGGTCCGGTAGCCGTCCTGATCATCCGCGTCGTCACGGTCTCCGTAGATATTCCAGGCGGAACAGGATTCATCCACGACCGCGCGCTCCAGGCGGTCCTCGGTCAGCCGATAGCCGACTTCCACAAACGCACAGGACACCGTCGTCTCGGCGGCGGCGTCGGTGACGAACCAGAGCTGCGAGTCCGAGGGCTGGTGGATGAGGATGTTGAGGCCGGGGCGATCATCGGCCCTGGCCTGCCCCCGCAAGAGGTCCCGCGCTATCAATTCCAGGGCCAAGCGAGCGTCTTCGTGGGTCGTGGTCCGGCCGGCCGAGTGCTGCCAGACGTTTTGCAGATTTGCGAAAAACTTGGTGGCCAGAAGCGCCACGATCACCAGGAGAGCCGTGGCCACCAGCAACTCGACCAGGGTGAAGGCGCGCCGCCGCGGGTACAGGGAAGGGGTTCGCATGGTTTACGGGGCCTTCCAGAAGACATTGAGAGCGTAGATGGCTTTCTGCCGGCGGGCGTAGGGAATCTCGACCGGCCAGCTCACCTCGAGGTTCAACGCCACGGCCTCCGTCCAGGCCAGAGTGCGGGAGGTCCAGGTGCCGCTGGTCAGTTGGGAGATGACGACCTGCCGACGCCAGACGCGGCACATCCCCGTGAACTCCGAGTAGTCATTGCCATCGCGGCGCAGCTCCACCCGATGAAGCTGGTTCGAGGTGCCGATCCGCCAGTAGCGAATGCCGTCCTGGGAACGCCAGTTGACCCAGTTGTCCGTCGGCTCCGTGGCCCCCGGCTTGTCCGTGGGTAGCGCCAGCGCGCTGGCCGTCCAGGCGCTGGCACTGGAGGCGCTCTCCATATTGGTGCTCAGCATGCCGATCAGGTGCTCGCCCACCAGGGACGAGTGCGTGTCCGCCACGGAATCCCGACCAGACTTCAGGCTGGCTGGCAGCAGCGCGAGGATGCTGACCACCCCGAACGCAATCACCGCCAGCGCCAAGACCACCTCAATCAAGCTGAAGGCGCGCCCGCGCCCCTGCCGCGCCCGGCTCGCCGGAGGCAGGTGAAGCCCAGGTCCAACTCCCGCTTGAAGCGGCTGGCCGGGCCGGATCCGTGACTCTCGATCAACCCTGGTTCCGCCCGCGTCAGCCTCGGTTCGCGCTGTCTTCATCCATCGCACTCCCATGCAACCGTAACCCCTTCGCTACGCGCCAGGGCTCGGCATAGTTTGCATCCGCACGCTCATAACCTAATGGCCGGAAGCAGGAATTGCGCCAGGTGTCGACGGCCCACCAGGGCTGTCATAGGGTAACGGGCACGCTTGCGGTTCGGTTCGGTGTCCCGCCTTGAGGCGGTCTTAGGGTGGGGGGATTCCGGCTTCCGCCCTGCGGGCGGCCCAGCCCGTGGCTGGAAAGCCGGTACACCGAACCGGGCCGGCCCTGCCAGCGGCCATCCAGCGTGCCTACCACCCGGAACAAGAAACAGCCCCGACGGCCCACTCAGGCTACCGTCCCTGCCGATAGCCTTGTCTGCGCAACTCGGTTCGCAGGTCGGTAGCTCGGGCCCGCCTTCCACCCCGTCGGGCGGAGGGACTGTTGGACCCCGGCCTTCGCAAGCGTGAGAATCGGTCTCGATGGATACCGCGAACCCACCCGGAACGGGCTGGGCAGCGCGGGCTCTAGGGAGGCAACGGGGTCAGGGCAGACGCCGGCCAGATCCAGCGGGGATCTTTTTCTTGATACAGCCCCCTCCCCACGCTGAGGCTTGCGGCTGCCGATGCGTACGCCTATACTGTGTGCGGGCTGGTACGTGTGTGCCCACATGGAAAGTGATAGCGCATGAACTCCCGAATGGACCCGCGTGACCAGAACCTGCCACCGGTCGTGGATACCAGCGGCGCGGGGAAGGTCGTCTTCGAGTACCTGGCGATGGACGACAACGGCCGTGAATTGCGCGGCCAGGTCCGGGCCGCCGATGACATCGAGGCGGTCGCCAAACTGCGCAACCAGCATCTGTTCCCCATCGAGGTCTGGCGCAGCCACAAAGAGACACCCGACACGGCGGCGAAACAGAAGGAACTGAAGCAGCTCAAGGCCAAGGCCGAGAAAGCCAAGACCGAGCGGCCACGCCTGGAGAAGGCGGTCTCCGGCAAGGAGAGTCGCGGCGGGGCCCTGCTGACCCGCTTCGGGCTCAGCAGTAAGATCAAGCCCCGGATGCTGGCGCTGTTCACCCGCCAGCTCGCTACCATGCTGGATGCCGGGCTGCCCCTGGTTCTCTCCCTGCGTACCCTCTACGAGCAGTACCGCCGCGGCTACCGCTACCGCGCCGTGCGGAGTGTCGCCGGCGACCTTGCCCGCAAGATCGAGGCGGGGATGAGCTTCTCGGAAGCCCTGAACTATCACCCGGGGTCTTTCAGTCGCCTGTATGTGGGCCTGGTGCGCGCCGGCGAGGCCTCCGGCGCCCTGAACGAAGTCCTGAACCGCCTGGCAGAGTATATCGAGAAGACCGAGCGGCTGAAGAAGAAGATCAAGGCCGGCATGACCTACCCGGTGGTGGTGCTGGTGATTGCCATGGGCATCACCCTAGGCCTGATGATCGGTGTGGTACCGAAGTTCGCCGAGATGTTCGACCAGATTCTCGAAGGCATCCCCCTGCCGTTCCTTACCCAGATGGTCATCGGCGTCAGCGCCATGCTGATGAACCACCTGACCGCGCTCATCGTCCTGTGCGTGGGATCGGCCATCGGGCTAAAGTTCTTCGTCGGCACCCGGCTCGGCAAGAACATGTTCGACTGGTATGTCATCACCTTGCCCCCCACCGGGCCGCTGGTCAGCAAGATCGCGATTGCTCGTTTCTGCTCGACCCTGGGGACCCTGCTGGACTCCGGGGTGCCCATTCTGGACGCCTTGCAGATTGTCCGTGATGCCTCGACCAACGAAGTCGTGGTCCGCGCCTTGAACCGTCTGCAGTCGGCCGTCGCCGGCGGCGAAAAGCTGGCGACGCCACTGGAGAAGTCGCCCATTTTTCCCGGCATGGTGGTACGGATGATCGACGTCGGCGAGCAGACGGGGTCGTTGCCGACCATGCTGAAACGTATCGGCAAGACCTATGAGGAGGAAGTGGAGATGGCCCTCGAGGCCCTCGTGTCCCTGATCGAGCCGCTGATGATCTGCTTCCTGGCCGTGGTCATCGGCTCGATTGTCATGGCGCTGTTTCTCCCCCTGATCAAGATCATCGAGACCCTGGGGGCCTAGCCTCTCACCAGTGGCTGTTCCAGCGCAGGTCGGTCGGCCGGGTCAGTTCGTCCAGGCGCTCGGTGCAGATTTTGTCGCGGTTCGCCTCCATGCGTTCCAGGCGCCCACGGAACTCTTTCAACTGCTGTTCCAGGCGGGCGATGCGCTCCTGCGAGCCTCGCAGTTTGGCCTCGAAGGCCGCCTGAACCGCCGCGGCCAGCTCCGTCTTGAGCCGCTCTTTCTCGGCGGCATTCGTACACTCTTGGTATGACCGACTCAGATCGAGGCACTTCTGCTCTTCCGCAGAACTCCGCTGACTGCGCTTACTGGAGCTGGTTGTCTCAGGGACCTGGGGCTCGCGTTCGCGCATCAGGGTACGGACTTCCTGGAAGAACTTCTCCCGGTCTTCCTGGTAGAGTTTGGACAGGCGCTTGTGCAGCTCCGGGTGCTCCTGGCGCAGGCGCTCCATGAATGCCTCGGGCACAGCCTGTTTGCCGCCCTGTCCAGGCTCATGGTGCCGGGCTCGTTCAGCGCCGAGGCCGTTGCCGGGCTTGGCGGTACGCTCGGTCTCGGCTGGGGCCGTCGCCGCCGTCGCCGCGGCGGGCTTCGGCGGGTTGGGTGTGGGCGTCGCGCCGTCAGGCTGCTGGGCGCAGAGCAATCCCACGGCGGCGGCGTACACGGCGACCACGTAGGCGAGGCGGTCCATGGTGTCGTCTCCTCGGGTTGGCGGCGGCAGGGCTCAACCTCCAGCCTGCCGCAGGCTCTCCGACTCAAAATAAAGGTCGAACTCCAACTCCATCAGGGCGTCCCAGGACTCCCTGCTGTCAAAGCCCGCGTCCTGCCCACGGGCAGGCATGTCCAGGCTCCCAAGCTCCGCCAGCGCCGCGTCCAGGCCGCCCTCGATGACCTCGAGGTCCGCCTGCGCGCCGGCCCAGTGGCGCGCCGCCGCCACGAGGGTCTCCCGCTGCGGCGCTTCCAGGCAGCGCCGCAGCAGCGTCACAGCCCCCACCAGAACGAGGGCCGCGGCCGCCGCGCGATACAGCGGCCGCAGACGCGGCAACCCGCGCCAGCCGCGACCCAGGCGGCGGTGGGCCGCGGCCAGGACCGCTCGGTCCAGCGCGGGTGAGGGTTCCGGGCCTGCCTCCTGATCGAGCAAGGCCTGCTGCAAGCGGGCAAACTCCTGACAGGAGGGGCAGTTGGCCGCGTGTTCACGCCCAGCCTCGGGCAGATCCCCGCCGCTTTCCAGGATCGCCTGTTCGACCGTCGTACAGTTCATGATCTTACCCTTCATGCGGATACCCGCCCTCAACGGTACTCAGCCAGCCGTCGGCGCAGATGCTTCACGGCGTAGTGCATTCGCCCCAGGACCGTATTGATGTTGGTCTGCTGAATCTCGGCAATGTCCCGAAAACTGATGCCCTGCTGCCGCAGCAGGAGCACTTCGCGCTGTGCCGGTGCCAAGGAGGCGGTCACCTGCTTGACCGCGGCGGCCAGGATCTGCCGGTCCATGCTCTCCCAGGGTACGGACTCATCCACCGCCATGGCCTCGGTCACCTCGACGCTCTCGTGCCGAAAGTCCTGGCGCAGCTGATCTATGGCCACGTTGTGGGCGATGCGGAACAGCCAGGACATAAAGCGCTGCTGCTCGCTGTACCGCTCCAGATTTTCAAGCACCTTCACCCAGGTTTGCTGGAACAGGTCGTCAGCCACATGACTGCGGCCTGGGACAAGGCGGTTCAGGTAGGAGTACAGCGGCAATCGACAGCGTTGGTAGAGCTCGTCGAAAGCCCGCGTGTCGCCCTGACGGCAGCGCCGAATCAGTTCGCTATCGGTGGCCGCGCCTGGTTCCATGCCTGTCACCACCAGCCAACGCTGTTCCTGGAACGTTATTGCCAGCAGAGCGTGATCCGTTCTTCTGTACGTCCGGCGCGCCGACGAAACCGCGCCACGGCGTCGAGGTCGCCCTTTCCGTCAGGCCGTCGGTTGGTTACATTAGCGTGTCTCTCGCGGATCGTGCCCGAATTCCCGTCCTTGCGGTCGTTGCAGAGTTCATGACCACCGACACCTCACCCTCTGGCACCGTTCCAACCGACCCTCGGTCAGGGCGCGATTCCCGCCTGAAAACGGGCGGCCTACGTGCCGCTCCGGCGGCCGGAGAGGACCTCGCAAGTCCATCTGCCGGACCTCTTTCCCTGGAGTTCCGCGAACAGGCTCGTGCCGTCGGTGATCGGCTCAAGGAAAGCCTCGATGGGCAGGTTGCCGGGCACGTGGTGCGCGGTGTGGGGCGCCTGCTGCGGCGCCTGGGCGGCAACCGCGACCTCCCCGTGGCCGCGGCCTCCGAGCCTGGCAAGTCGGCCGAAACGCCCATGGCCGTGGCCGCGGCCCCCAGCGCCCCCCTTCGCCCCGGCCCCGCCGCGGTCGACCTGGAGCAACTGCTGGCGCAATTTAAGCAGCGCCGTCAGGCGCGCGAGAATCGTCAGGCCCAACGCCGCCTCGAAGGCGAACGGCGCGAGGCACTCCTGTCGGCGCCCGCAGTTGCGGCGGTGGCTGACGACGCCGTCGAATTCGTCCCTACGTCGGCGCCCGCCGGAACCCCGGACCCGGCTCTGCCGCCGCCGCCTACCCCCTCAACCCCGCCCCCTGGGCAGTCCGCGGGCCTGGCGTCCGTCGACGGAGGCTACACGCTGCCGCCTCTCGACCTGCTGGCGGCTGACGATGGCGCGACCGTGGCGGACCCCGCCGAGATCGAGCAGAATCGGCGCATCATCCAGGAGACCCTCGATAGTTTTACCATCGACGCCGAGGTCGGCCAGGCCACCCGCGGCCCGCGTGTCACCCTCTACGAGGTAGCGGTGTCGCGCGGGGTCAAGGTCGAAGCGATCAGTCACATCGCCAACAACCTGGCCATGGAACTGGCGGCGGTCAGCCTGCGCATTCTGGCGCCGGTGCCGGGCCAGGATTACGTCGGCATCGAGGTGCCGAACCGGGAGGCGGATACGGTCCGTCTCGGCAGCCTGCTGCGGGGCGATGCGTGGGCCCGCACTGCCGCCGACCTGCCGCTGCTGCTGGGCCGGAACATCCACGGGGCCGATGTCATCCTCGACCTGGCCAAGGCGCCGCACCTCCTGGTGGCTGGCGCCACCGGCAGCGGCAAGTCCGTCTGCCTCAATGTCATCCTCCTGTCCCTTTTATATCGCTTCAGGCCGCGGGACCTGCGCTTGATCCTGGTGGACCCCAAGGTCGTCGAGTTCAGTGCCTACAAGGCCCTGCCCCATCTTCTGGTGCCCGTCATCAACGACGTCAGCACCGTCGTGCTCGCCCTGCGCTGGCTGATCCACGAGATGGAGCGGCGGTATCGGCTGCTGGCCAAGGTGGGCGCCCGGCACCTGCACGGGTTCAATAGTCGGCCGACGGCGGCGGCGCCCGTGCTGGATGACGACGGGGTGCCGGTGCCGCGCCATCTGCCCTTCATCGTGCTGGTCATCGATGAGCTTGCCGACATCATTCTGACGGCGCGGCAGGACGTCGAGACCAGCCTGGCGCGCCTGGCCCAGATGTCACGCGCCGTGGGCATTCACACCGTGCTCGCCACGCAGCGCCCAAGCGTCAATATCATTACCGGCATCATCAAGGCCAACTTCCCCACGCGGGTCGCTTTTCAGGTGTCCTCGCAGGTCGACTCGCGCACCATCATCGATTTCAAGGGCGCCGAGTCGCTGCTGGGGCGCGGCGATATGCTGTTCAAGCCCCCGGGCGTCGCTCGGCTGCAGCGCCTGCAGGGGCCCATGGTGGACGATGCCGACATCGAGGCGGTGGCCGCCTTCGTCTCCGCTCAGGGGGCGGGCCCGGCGGATTTCAGCCTGCTCGCCGCGGCGGCGGACGACCCGGGCGCCACGGATGCCGACGGGGCCGGAGCCGAGGTGGTCGACGAGGCGCTGCTGCAGGAGGCCACGGACATCGTCCGCCGTGAGCGCCGAGCCTCCACCAGTTACCTGCAGCGCCGCCTGCGCATCGGCTATAATCGCGCCGCGGCCCTCATGGACTGCCTGGAACAGCGCGGCATCATCGGCCCGAGCCTGGGTGCCGCGCCGCGGGAGATTTTCGGTGAGCCCTGACCCCGATCTCTCAGACCCGCTCTTTGAAGCGATCCTGGCAAATCCGGTCCAGGCCGCGGCGGCGTACGGCCGGGGCGGTGTCTCCGCGACCGCCCTGCGGGCCCTGGCAGAACGCACGGAAGCCCCGCCGGTGCGCCTGTTTCTGGCGCTGTGTCCCGACACCCCGACCCGCGTCATCGAGGCGCTTTGTTCGAGTCCCGCCGCCAGTCCCGCTGAACGGCAGGCCCTGGCCGCCCATGCCCGGACCCCTCCCGCCGCTCTGGTGACGCTGGCCGCCGACGCGGATGCCGCGGTGCGTCGGGCCGTGGCCGGCAACTCCGCCCTGGCTCCCGCGGTCGCCAGCCGCCTGGTCCACGACCCGTGCTGGCGCGTTCGGCAAGCGCTGGCGACGAACCCGGCCCTGCCGCCGCGCTTGCAACGGTCTCTGCTCGCCGACGCCGTGTCGCTGGTTCGCAGCGCGCTGCTCAGTCAGCCGCGTCTGGAGCCAGACGAGTGCGCGGCGCTGGCCCGCGACCCCGATCTGGCCGTCAGCGCGGCGGCTGTGCTGGACCGGCGGGCGCCCGAGGCGCTGCTGCTGGAGTGGGCGGACGGCGACGAGCCGCTGCGGCAGGGGCTCCTGCTCTGCCGGTCGGACCTGCCGGAGGCGGTCCTCGAATCGCTCTGCTTCAGCCCGCATGCCGCGGTGCAGCGGCAGGCCATGGCCAACCGCGACCTCGCCCCGGACGAGCTGGTCGGCTGGTGCCGCGAGGGGAGCGCGGACCTGCGGGCCGATCTCGCGGCGCGGCGGGACCTTCCGGCGCTGGGTTTCGAATTGCTGGCGACGGACCCGGCCTCATCCGTGCGCGCCGTCCTGGCCGGTAACCCGGAGCTGCCGCCGCCCTTGGCCACTGCCCTGACGCGGGACGCTGCCTTGGAGGTGCGTCTCGCCCTGACCGGCAACCCGGCGCTCACCCCCGAAGGTCTGCTGCGGCTGCTCCAGTGCGATGACCCGGAAATCCGGTCCTGCGCCGCTAGCCGTAACGAGGTGGGCCCCGAACACCTCGATCTCATCTTCGGCAGCGCTGACGATGCGGCCATCTACCCCCTGGCGCTCGCCGGTACCGAGTATCCCGACCTGCCGACGCTCCCGGCGCACCGCCTGCAAGCGCACCGCCTGCCCACCCTGCGGGCCCTAGCCGCGCCGTCACGCCACCTGACGCGGGCCATGACCGAGGCCCTGGCCGCCGACCCGGCCCCCGAGGTGCGCTACCGCCTCTGCGCCAATCCGGCGCTGGCTGCCGACCTGCTGGCGCGGCTGACCGCTGACCCCGATCCCCGCGTCGCGGAGCGCGCTCGCTCCCGCCCCGCGCCGACCGCCACCCGCCCCGGCTCCCCGGCCCGACCGGCCGCGACCCCCGACCCCGCCGGCAGCGGGCCGAACCCGCCGCGCCGCCAGGCGTTCCCGACCCTGCTGCCGAACCTCGACGGTTCCGGCGGACCCCGTACTCCATCACAGCAGCACTCCAGCACCCCAGCACTATAAGGAAGACCGCCCATGCCACCCCCCCCAAAAGAAGCGCGAAAACTCACCTTCGTCGACATCGTGATGAACGCCGATGCGGCGACCATCAAGGCTGCCTACGAAGCGCGCGTCGACGTGGACAAACTGTTGGCGCTGCGAGAGGACGCCTACCGGCAGATCGCCGAGCTCGAGACCAAGGTCGAAGATCTCATGGGCCAGACGGGCCTCTTCGTCTTCCCGCCGCCGCCCCTGGCGGTGGCCGGGCTCGAGGCGGCGACCCCGCGGCCCCGCAAAGCCGCCCGCGCCGGCGGCGCCGACGAGACGCCTCCAGCCCCCACCGCGATCAGCCCCGCCGAGGCGCTGCCCACGGGCGCCACCGCCGAGGCCCCCACCGGGGACGAAAATGCGCCCCTGCCAAAGCCCAATAGCACCGACCGACCGGCCTCGCGCAGCGGCGGCGCCTCCAGCCGCTCACCCTGATTGGAGCCCTTCCCGCGTCCCCCCGGGGCGCGGCTCGCACATGAAGCCGGCGGACCACATCCTTCTTGCTCAGTGGCTGCGCGAACGCGAAGCCGCCTTCGTTACCGTTTGGGAATGCGAACTCCGCATTCGGCGGCGTCTGGGCGGCAGCGAGTTCCCCTTTCCCGCGCCTCCGGAGCTGCCCTCGCGGCGGCGGCGCCCGCGCCCGGCGCCAGGGGGCACAGCCTCGGTTGCCACCGCCGTACGGCGCTTGCGCCCCGGCGAGGACGCCTTCCGCCTGACCGGCCTGTGCCAAGGGGCGCCGAGCGAATCCCTGAGCGCTGCCCCGGAGGTCATCCGCGCCCTGGTCGCCACCGCGTCGGCCGATCTCACCTTCCTCCGGCTTGATACCGTGGCGCTCGACCCAGGCGGCACCGCGACGCTGGTGGAGTGCCTCTGGAGCGCTGCCCCTGCCGAGCATCTATAGTAGCGCCTTTGCCGTACCCCGGTACCGGGGCGGTCAGGCTGCACGACAACGTGATGTGAACATGAAGATACTGTTTGTAGGCGACATCGTCGGCAAGGGCGGCAGAGAGGCCGTCGCCACCCTGGTGCCGCAACTCAGGCGGGAGCTGGGCTGCGGCTTCTGTGTCGCCAACGCCGAAAACATGGCCGGTGGCGGCGGCATCACCCGGCGCTGCCTGGCCGAACTGGCGGCTGCCGAGGTCGATGTCTTCACCAGTGGCGATCACATCTGGGACCAACGCGAATTCGTCGAGGAGATCGTGCTGATCCCGAACGTGCTGCGGCCCGCCAATGTCTACCCTGGCCAGCCTGGCCGCGGCTATGGGGTGTTTACCGCGACCAACGGCACTGAAGTCGGCGTCATCTGCCTGCTCGGCCGCACCTTCATGAACGGCCTGGCGGCCGACTGCCCTTTCCAGGCCGCCGACCGCATCGTGACCGAACTGCGCCATCGCACCCCGTTCATCGTGGTCGACATCCACGCCGAGGCCACCAGCGAGAAGATCGCCCTGGCCCGCTACCTCGATGGCCGCGTCAGTGCGGTGCTGGGAACCCACACCCATGTGCCGACTGCCGACGAAGCCGTCCTGCCCAAGGGCACTGCCTTGCAGTGTGACGTCGGCATGGTGGGCTCCCGCGAAGCGGTGCTCGGCCGCGACCTGGAGCCCGTCCTGCAGCGCTTCTCCACCGGCATGCCGGCACGCTTCACCGTCGCCGATCACCATATCCGCCTGCATGCCACCGCGGTCACCCTCGACCCGCAGGGCCGCGCCACCGCCATCGAACGAATCACCCGCGACCTTCCCTGAGACCATTTGGGGTCAACCCTCGACTTATAGCTTTGTTTTGTCACTATCCATGGCTTTGTGTCGTGGGTCGAGAGGCTATGGTAATTGAGGTCTTGCACTCCGGCGCCGCACCCCAGCGGCCGCGCGGTGATGGTGTAAGTGGAATGGAGTGTGATGTCATGGCCAGACCCTTGCGCGTGGAATACGCCGGAGCCCTCTACCATGTCATGAACCGCGGTAACCGGCGTGAAACGGTGTTCCGGCAGCAGGCGGACTACGAGATGTTCCTGGGCAAGCTCGGAGAGGCCTGCGCGACGCACCAGGTCAGGGTGCTGAGTTATTGCCTGATGCCAAACCACTTCCACCTGTTTCTGCGGACCGAACTACCAAATCTTAGCCGCTTCATGCACGGGCTGCTGACCTCCTTCACGGTGGCGCAGAACCGGCGGGACAAGACCGTCGGGCACGTTTTTCAGGGGCGTTTCAAGTCCCAGGTGGTCGAGGCCAACGGCTACTTCGACAAGCTGTCGCGCTACATCCACCTGAACCCGATCCGGGTGCAACGCGCGGAGAACCTGACGGTCGAGCAGAAGCGTGACGTCCTGCTGGCCTACCCTTGGTCCAGCTTCTCCGCCCTGATCGGTTTGACGCCGGCCGAGGAGTGGCTGGACGGCGCCGCCGTGCTGGGCGGCTTCGGAGCGGTCCGACGCGAACAGATGCGCGCCTACCGGCTCTACGTCGAAGAGGGCCTGCTGCGTGACATCGCAGACCCTGCCGCAACGCTGCTGGCGCGCAGCATTCTGGGCAGCGACAGCTTCGTGGAGTGGCTGAAGCGCGAGTTTCTTCTGCGCCGCAGCGCGGTGCCACGCGAGGACACGGAGTTGTCGGCGCTGCAGTCTGGGCTGCGCCTCGCCGACGTCGTACAGGCCGTGGCCAACCACTACGGCATCGCGGCACGCCGCCTGAAGGACCGCCGCTGCCGGGAGCGAGAGGCGCGCCAGATTCTTCTGTACCTAGCCAGTTGCCACTGCCGAAAGAACCGGACGCTCAGCGACCTGAGTGAGGAACTGCATATCACGCTGCCAGGCCTGACGGCGGCGCGCGATCGTATGGCTCGGCGCTTGCGCCATACCCCTCGCCTGCAGCGGACCGCCGAGGCCATCCGGACCGCAATGGCAACCCCGGTCGTGGACGGGTTGGATAAACAAGAATCTGTCAATATAAAGCTAAAAGTCGAGGGTTGACCCC